>JABJCZ010000127.1 GCA_018668475.1 Alphaproteobacteria bacterium
AAGATCCGGTTTACGACACGCTCAAAATCGCGGTGATAAAGACGTGGGTCCGGATAAAGCTCGGCGAGTTTTTGTATGAGCTCAGATTTTGTCATTAAACCCTCCCACAGGCGCGCCGCATACAGCGCGGTCAGGCGCAATTAATACTGTTTTTCTTATTGCGCGAGGTCAGGGTGCCAAACGGCAACCAGACCGTCAAGGCCAAGAGAGTCAGGCAGCAGCGCGCCGCTGATACGACTTCCCAGCCGCGCGACGATACCTCGACCATCGCCGTATGACACATCGCGAACTCTTAGATCAGCCGAGACGCCATGCTGGCGCTCCAGCCAGGCGCGCGCCTCCGCCTCTCCACCGAGTTCATCAACAAGGTTTGCTGCAAACGCCTGACGACCGGAATAGACCCTTCCATCCGCCAGCGACGAAACTTTTACACGGTCAATTTCGCGTCGGTCAGCCACCAACGATTCAAACTGGTCATGCAGGTCATCGACCACGGTCTGGGTCACCTTACGAACGGCCTCGTCCATGGGCTCCAGCGGTGAAGGGCGCGCCTTCAGCGGGCCACTCCGAATTGCCTCGGTAGAAATGCCCAGATCATCCAGCAATTCGCTGATTTCAGCCGTCTGATAGATCACTCCGATAGAGCCGGTGATGGACCCCCGGCGGGCGACGATATGGTCTGCGCCCAATGCCACCCAATACCCGCCGGACGCGGCCGTTGTACCCAGCACGGCGACAACAGGCTTGTGTTCCGCAATGCGGCGAAGCGTCAGGAACAAGCTTTCAGCGCCGACGACCGTGCCGCCAGGCGAATCGATCCGCACGATCAATGCGCGCGACGAGCCATCATCCGCAATCTCGTTCAACACGTCGTCGCGTTCGGGATCGTCAACGATGATGCCGTTGACCCAGAGCCGGCTGACATGATCACGACCGCCGCTGCCGTCGATGGCAAAGCGCCCGACGGCGACCACAACAACCGCGATAATGGCGAGGATGGCGAGCGCCCGCCAGATCGTCACACCCCGCTTGAGGCGACGACGATCCAGCAGCCGATCAGGATGGAGGCTCATGCTGGATGCCCCTCAATCCGCAACATTTGGCGCCAATGCGCATACAAGATCAACCCTATTCGGATTTCTCTTCCTCAGCAGGGGTGTCATCTGCTTTTTCATCGGCGGGTGCCGAGGCTGCCTGCTGCTTGTTACGCAGAGCAGCGCCCAGAATGTCACCAAGGCTGGCGCCAGAATCGGTTGACCCGAACTCTTCCATTGCCTGCTTTTCTTCCTGAGCCTCAAGTGCCTTGACCGACAGTGCAACACGACGACCTGATCGATCCATCTGCATGACCTTGGCGTCAAACTTGTCGCCAACAGCGTAACGGTCAGGGCGCTGCTCGGAACGCTCGCGGGAAAGATCGGACCGGCGGACATAGCCGGGCAGGTCGTCAAAGACAACTACTTCAAGCCCGTGCTCCTGAACCGCTGTCACGGTGCAGGTCGTAACCTGGCCCCGCTTGTCTTCGGCGCCCTCGAACGGATCTGAACCCAGCTGCTTAATGCCAAGACCGATGCGTTCCTTGTCCGCATCAATGGACAGAACTTTCGCCTGGACGGTCTGACCCTTCTCATACCGCTTGATGGCTTCTTCGGCAGAGGTCGTCCAGTCGATATCCGACATATGAACCATGCCGAAGATTTCGCCAGGAAGCTCCACGAACAAACCAAACTCGGTGATGTTCTTGATCTCGCCTTCCAGCGTGCTGCCTTCCGGATGAAGCTCCGCAAAGCTCTCCCACGGATTGGACATGCAATGCTTGAGGCCAAGGCTAATCCGGCGCTTGTCCGGATCAACATCAAGGACCATCACTTCTACTTCCTGGCTCGTCGAAACAATCTTGCCCGGATGAATGTTCTTCTTGGTCCAGCTCATTTCAGAAACGTGAACCAGCCCTTCAACACCAGGCTCCAGCTCAACAAATGCACCGTAATCAGTGATGTTGGTCACGCGACCAGTGTAGCGCGTGCGCACCGGATACTTGGCAACGACACCATCCCACGGGTCCGCCTCAAGCTGCTTCATGCCAAGCGAGATGCGCTGGGTTTCCGGATTGAAGCGAATGACCTGAACCTTCACGGTCTCACCAATCTGAAGCGCTTCGCTCGGGTGATTGATCCGGCGCCATGAGACGTCGGTCACATGCAACAGGCCATCAACACCACCGAGGTCAACAAACGCACCATAATCAGTGATGTTCTTGACCATGCCTTCGAGCACTTGGCCCTCGTGCAGATTTGCGATGAGCTCCTGACGTTGCTCGGCCCGCGTGTCTTCAAGAACGGCCCGGCGCGAGACAACGATATTGCCACGTCGGCGATCCATCTTGAGGATCTGGAACGGCTGCTCGGTATTGACGAGCGGTGTCACGTCGCGAACCGGGCGGATATCCACCTGGCTGCCTGGCAGGAATGCCACGGCGCCGCCAAGATCAACGGTAAACCCGCCCTTGACCCGACCAAAGATCACGCCTGTAACGCGCAGACCGTCGTTATATGCTTTTTCGAGATTTTCCCAGGCTTCCTCGCGACGGGCGCGCTCGCGACTGAGTGCGGCCTCGCCCTTACGATTTTCAATGCGCTCGATAAACACCTCAACCTCGTCACCGACAGCAACTTCGGCTGGCTGACCGGGAGGTGCAAATTCTCTGAGCGGCACGCGCCCTTCGACCTTTAGGCCGACATCAATTACAGCAGCGTCATTTTCGATCGCAACGACGATACCCTTGACCACCGTCTGTTCGAACTTTCCGCCTTTATCCATAAAATCTTCAAGCATGTCGGCGAAATTTTCTTTCGCCTCACCAGCCTGATCAACCGGGGCACTATCCGTGTTCATTCGTTTTCCAGTTCCTGTATCCGTTTCGTGAGCTCAGGCCGCTATTTGCTGCCCTTGTAACCGGCCCACGTAGCCGTCTGTTTTCTGTTATGCGCCGGCACTATTGCCGGGCGCATTTAATTGTTTCCAACTGCACCTAATTTCTACGCGACGAAACAAATGCCTGCGCCCGTTCAAACACGCCGTCCGGGCCGAGCCCTGTGGTATCAATCACGCAGGCGTCGTCGGCAATCTTGAGGGGCGCAACATCGCGTTGGCTGTCGCGGGCGTCCCGTTCGATCATGTCCGACAAAACGCGCGACTCTATACTCTCCGTAGCCCCTACTTGCAACTCCTTCGCACGCCGCGCAGCCCTGACCTCCACACTGGCGTCGAGATATATCTTCGCCGTGGCATCGGGGCAGACCACTGTTCCGATGTCCCGACCGTCTAGCACGGCGCCGGGGAGCTGTTGCGCAAAAGCACGTTGATACGCCAGCAATACCGCACGCACTCGAGGCTGCGCGGCCACAAAGGAGGCCGCTTTAGCGGTTGTATCCTCGCGCAGGCTGGGGTCGGTCAGATCATTCTCTTGCAGGTCGCGAGCTGCCGCTTCAGCAAGCGACCCATTCGCCGGATCATTATTATTTTTCAGTAGTTTAAGGCCAACTGCCCGATACAAGGAGCCGGTATCGAGATGGCGCAGCCCAAAATACTCGGCCAGGCGCCTTGCAAGGGTCCCTTTGCCCGATGCCGCCGGACCATCGACGGCAATTACTAGCGGTCGGGGCTCAACCAAGTTGCTCGGGCCCCATATCAGCGCCGAGGCTTCTCATCAGCTCGACAAACCTCGGAAAACTGGTCGCGATCGGCGTACTATCGTCAATGGCAACCGGCTCATCCGTCGCAAGGCCCAAAATCAGGAATGACATGGCAATTCTGTGGTCCAAATGGGTCGTGACTGTCACCCCACCAACGGGCGGGCGCCCCTGGCCTTCAACGACCAGACCGTCGTCAAACTCCTGAACCTCCACCCCGGCAGCCCGCAGGCCAGCGACCATGGCGGCGATCCGGTCACTTTCCTTGACCCGGAGCTCGGCTATGCCGCGCATCACCGTCGGTCCTTCGGCACAGGCGGCAAGCACCGCCAGCACCGGGTATTCATCGATCATCGCCGGCGCACGCTCAGGCGGCACCTCGATGCCTTGCAAACTGGTATGACGCACGTTGAGCTTAGCGACGGGTTCACCCGACGCCTCGCGCTCATCAGATATGCCAATATTCGCGCCCATGTCGTTCAAGGTCGCGATCAGCCCGGTGCGCAGCGGGTTCATGCCCACGTGATCGATTGAAATGTCGGAGCCCGGTACCATCAGGGCTGCGGCAATGGGAAACGCCGCTGAACTGATATCGCCAGGCACATCAATCGATGCGCCGCTGAGCTCTGGCTGCCCCTCAAGAGTGATACGCACGCCGCCGCCACTTCCGGCGCTCTCGACGGCCACGTCCGCCCCAAAATGCCGCAACATGCGCTCAGTATGGTCGCGGCTGGGCCGGTCTTCATGAACCGTAGTCGTGCCCGGCGCCGACAATCCGCACATCAAGACCGCTGACTTCACCTGCGCCGACGGAACTGGCAACGCATAATCAAGCGGCATAGGCGTCCCGGTACCGCAGACCGCCAGCGGAAGACGGCCCTCCGACCGGCTGACAACGCGCGCGCCCATCATTTCAAGCGGCGCAATAACACGTTTCATGGGCCGGCCACGTAACGAGGCATCACCGGTAAAAAAACTTGTAAAGGGATGGCCCGCAACAACACCCATGAGCAGACGTGCTGCGGTGCCGGCGTTGCCCATATCCAAGGGCGCGTCCGGCTCGGTGAGGCCACCGATGCCGACCCCGTTGATCCGCCAGGCCCCGTCAGCTTCGCGCACAATGCTGGCACCCATCGCGTCCATGGCGCGCGCCGTTGCCAGAACGTCCTCACCCTCAAGTAGCCCCGTAACATGTGTTTCGCCCACAGCCAGGCCGCCGAGCATCAATGCACGGTGCGAGATCGACTTGTCGCCGGGCACGCGAATTGTGCCAGCGAGCGGGCCAGACCGGCGCGCCGCCAATGGTCGGAAGGACGGGGTATCCGAGGCAGGTGTTATTCCGGGTTCATTCTTCACGCGCTGTCTCTAGCACAGTGCGCCTGCGGCGCAAATGAATCACAGCTCACTATGCACACACCAAATGTCCGGACAATGTCTGCGTCGGGTCGTCGGATTTGCTTTGACACCCGCGCTCGATCATGGCAATTCGGCGGCAAGGCCGATAGACGAAGTGCCGCGCTCGACAGCAGGCACCCATCAGTCGGCCAAA
The DNA here is from genome assembly GCA_018668475.1 of Alphaproteobacteria bacterium. Lineage (GTDB taxonomy): Bacteria > Pseudomonadota > Alphaproteobacteria > UBA828 > UBA828 > JABJCZ01. The sequence continues at coordinate 5,242 of JABJCZ010000127.1, forward strand.
AGAACTAGCGATGGAACGGGAGTGCCTAGCGTGACAAATCCAAAGTGGGGAACCAAAAGAACCTGCCAGTCATGCGGGGCAAAATTTTATGATCTGCGACGTGACCCGATCGTATGTCCGAAATGTGACGACGTTTTCGAGCCGGAGGCCGAGCCCCGCCCAAGGAAGCGAAGCCGCGCCGCAAAAGCGGATGCAAAACCGGTCGCCGTCAAAGAAGTAACAGAAACGCCGGAAACAGAGGCGACTGATGAGGTGCCCGATCTGGAGGATGTTGTGGAATATGCGGACGATGCGGACGAAGACGAAGATCTGATCGAAGACACGTCCGACCTTGGCAAAGACGAAGACGATGTTGCTGAGGTCATGGTAGGCGTGGTCAGCGAAGACAAGGCCGATATTTAGCCTGGCTCAGTCAGCGTTTTGCACTTCTCCCTTGCGCGGAGCACGTGCCGAACCTAGTTTGTGGCCGATATTGATCAGTACACTTGCTGGCAACCCGAATTCGGGGCCATAGCTCAGTTGGGAGAGCGCTTGCATGGCATGCAAGAGGTCGGCGGTTCGATTCCGCCTGGCTCCACCAGTTAAACCGCAAGGTCAAAAGGGGTCGCGCGTTTTGCGCGATCCCTTTGTTGTTCGGCCCCGCATATTTACTTGGCCCCAAATGTTTATTTGGCTATGGCGCCCGGCACTACTACGGGTGCTCACATTGGCCGGAGTCATGATGCTAGGCGGCGCACTGGGTGGGTGCGACTACACATTCACCAAACAGTACACCGGCGAATATGAGGCGCTCGAAGGACGGACGATCATTGTCTATTTCGCCAGCAACCCCGAAGAGCTTCACGAGCTTTGCGATCAAGTCATTGATAGCTCGTTTTTCAAAGCAGGGTGCGTCGGCATTGCCCGTAACGATGATGAGCGAAGAAGAATGCGCGATCAGTTTACGCTCAGTGCCGAAGCCGCGAATACCGGCGTCGACTGCATCCTGATCGTGCCGACTAGTCATGGGATTCTGGAGCACGAAATGGGCCTTTGCGCGACCGCTGCCGAAGGATACCCACACACGAAGGTCAAAGCCGAAGCGTCTTCTGACGACTAGCGGCTGGTGACCGAGTGCCGCCAGAGTACCATCGCCTCGCTACCGTCAGTAGCCTTCAGAGGGGACAACCTCATACAACGGCGCGTCGCCGGCGCGCACCCGCTGCAGATTCTCAAGTACCAGCGCTGTCCCTGACGACGCATTTGTAATGGATGCAACATGGGGTGTCAGTGTCACTCCGGGGTGCGACCAGAATGGGCTTTCGGCAGGCAGGGGCTCCGCCTGAAAAACATCGAGCATGGCGTGGTTGAGTTGCCCCGAATCCAAGGCCGCCAATAAATCGCCCTCGACCACGTGACCCCCGCGCCCCGCATTGACGAACGACGCCCCGTGCGGCAGCCGGGCAAATTGCGCGGCGTTCAACAGGCCTTCCGTCTGCGGTGTCAATGGCAATAGGCAGACGAGAATATCGGTTCTGGCCAAAAAATCCTTTAGCCCCTCGGTGCCAACATAATCGGGTATTTCCGCATCATTCTTCGGGCTACGGCTCCATCCGGCGACATCAAACTGAAGCGCCTTGAGCGCCCGGGCAGACGCCATGCCAAGTTCGCCAAGACCAAGCACGCCGACCCGTCGATCGCGACCGAGTGGCTGGCGTAGCAATTGCCAGTTCGCCTGCTTTTGCTGAACCATGTAGGCCGGCATCTGGCGATGGCAGAAGAGCGTTCCCAGAACAACATACTCGACCATCTGTTCGGTCAACGAACGATCGACGATACGGCTGACAGGGATGCCGACAGGCAACCCGGTGCCGCGGAACAGATGATCAACGCCGGCCCCGAGGGACGCAATTAGCCGCAAATTAGGAAACTGATCGAGCGCATTGTCAGGCGGGTGCCAGACCAGCGCGACCTCGATATCCGCTGGATCGCCGATATCCGGCCAGACCCGAAACGACATGTCGGGGCATTGGGCGGCGAACGCTTGGCGCCACTCGTCGGGATCATCAACTTCGCTGAAAAACAGAATTGCCATGTATGGGTGATTATCATGCAAGCTGCGGGTGCGCTATCCCGAGATACGCTGGCCAATACGGCGACCTTAATCCTCTGCCATAGCGCGCAATCGATAAATGAGCGAAAGCGCATCGCGCGGGCTCAATTCATCGGGTGATACAGCTGCGAGTGTTTCGCGTAGCAGGTCCGGCGCCGCCACGTTTGCCCCGGCCGGCCCCGGAGAACCGGAAGCTGAAAACAACGGCAAATCATCTGCCAGACGGGATACGGCGCCGCCCTTGTTGTCCCGTTCCAACTGCTCAAGGACCTCTGTGGCCCGACCAATGACTGGCTCTGGCAACCCGGCCAGCCGCGCCACGTGGATGCCATAGGAACGATCAGCCGCGCCCGCCGTCACTTCGTGCAGGAACACCACGTCTCCCTGCCACTCCTTGACCCGCATCGTATGACACGCCAGTGACGACAGTTTGGCGGCCAGGGTCGTTAACTCATGATAATGCGTCGCGAACAGGGCCCGGCAGCGGTTGACCTCATGCAAATGTTCTACAGTCGCCCAGGCAATGGAGAGGCCATCAAAGGTGGCCGTACCACGACCAATTTCATCAAGAATGACCAGCGCCCGCTCGCCGGCCTGATTGAGAATTGCCGCCGTCTCAATCATTTCCACCATGAAGGTTGAGCGACCGCGCGCCAGATCATCGGCCGCGCCGACACGGCTGAACAGGCGATCAATCACCCCGATATGGGCGTGTTCCGCCGGCACATAGGAGCCAATTTGGGCGAGGATCGCGATCAATGCGTTCTGCCGCAAAAATGTACTTTTGCCGGCCATGTTGGGCCCTGTCAGCAGCCACAGCCGCTGGTCTTCAAACAAATTACAATCATTCGGCACAAAATCTGCGCTTCCGGTGGCCAGGGCTTCGACCACCGGGTGCCGCCCGCCCGTGATGGCAAAGGCCAATGTGTCATCCACCGCCGGTCGGGTGTAGCGCCGCTCGGCAGCGAGTGCCGCCAGGCCAGCAGCAACATCAAGACCAGCCAGCGCATCAGCCGCACGGGCAATATCGTCCGCCCGCAAAACAGCCTCCGCGACGAGATCCTCAAACAACGTCATTTCGAGGGCCAGCGCCTTGCCCGCCGCGGTGTTAATGCGCTGCTCAAGTTCGCCAAGCTCTGTGGTCGTAAAACGCATGGCGCTGGCCAGCGTCTGACGGTGGATAAAGTCTTCGCCAAGCTTGTCAGCGTGGGCAGCGGTAACATCGACAAAATAGCCGAGCACGTTGTTGTGCTTGACCTTCAGTGACCCGATGCCGGTTTCGCGGCGATAGCGCTCACCAAGTTCAGTCACTAGCCGCCGACCGTCGTCTCTAAGGGTGACCAGCTCATCGAGGGCTTCGTGATATCCGCGCGCAATAAAACCGCCGTCTCTGACCAGCGTTGGCGGGCTCTCCACCAGCGCGCGGGAGAACCGCTCCACCAATGTGGTGTGTTCACCAAGGCCCTGCGAAAGCGCCTTGATATCGCGCGGCATGCCGGCCAGCTCGTTGGTCGCCCGCGCAAGAGTGTCGCGGATGGCCGGCACCTTTGCCAGCCCATCCCGGATCGCACCGAGATCGCGCGGGCTGGCGCGGCCAACCGTGATGCGCCCAAGTGCCCGGGAGAGATCAGGCACCTGCCGGAGATGATCCCGCAACGCGTCCCGCGCATCGGTCGACTCGAAGAAGAATGTAACGCCGTCCAACCGGTCGCCGATGTCGGCCGAACTGGTCAGCGGTGCAGCCAACCGCCCGGCAAGCTCGCGCGCGCCAGCGCCGGTGACAGTTCGGTCAATCATGCCGATCAGACTTGCCCGGCGGTCACCTGACAGACTCTCCGTGAGTTCGAGGTTTCGACGTGTCGCCGCATCAATGGACATGGTCTGGCCGGTCTCCAGCCGCACCGGCGGCGCCAGCCTCGGTATCTGACCCTTCTGGGTAAGCCGCACATACTCGACAATGGCGCCGGCGGCCGATATCTCCGCTCGGGAAAACGAGCCAAACGCCTCAAGTGATTCGACGCGAAAGACATCGCATAGTCGCCGCTCGGCTGCCTGACTATCGAACAAGGCGGCGGGCTGGCTCGCGAGCGCATCTTTCCATTCCGCGAAAACTTCGAAAAGGCTCTCTTCCGCGAGCAGCCCTTCTGACACGAGAATCTCGCCAGCATCGACCCGGGCGAGCTCGGCGTCTATGGCGCGCGCACTGACTGATGTGACAACAAATTTACCGGCGGACATATCACACCAAGCCAACGCGTAATGCCCCTCTGCGCGTGTCAACGCAGCCAGATGGTTCGCTGCGCGCGCATCAAGCAGCGCGTCTTCTGTCAGTGTGCCGGGGGTAACAAGGCGCACGACCTCGCGGTTGACGACTGATTTTGGGCCGCGTTTTTTCGCCTCGGCGGGGTTCTCCGTCTGCTCGCAGACAGCAACACGAAATCCCTTGCGAATGAGTCGCGCCAGATACCCATCCGCCGCATGTACCGGCACACCGCACATGGGGATTTCAGCGCCCTCATGCTTGCCGCGGTGGGTCAGCGTAATGTCGAGAGCTTCAGCAGCCGCAACGGCATCGTCAAAAAAGAGCTCATAAAAATCGCCCATGCGATAGAACAGGAGGACGTCGTCATGTTCCACCTTGATCGCGAGATACTGCGCCATCATCGGGGTGACGGAACTGGTGTTTTTGCCCGGCGTCGATTTTCGCGCCCGAGCCTGTTTGGCAGCCTCTGACATGGGTCGCGAACCTAGCACAGGAAATGCCCCTTCGCGCTGGTCAAATCGCTCTGCCATTTGCAAAGACACGGCAATGGATCACAATGGCATTCATAAACAACAAGACGACAATAGTAGAGAGGCCGAAACATGCCTGAAGCTGGGCGAGTACGAGAGGTGGTCGGTGTATTTTCTGACCGCGACGGGTTTACAAACGCAGTTGCCGCACTGCGCGCCGCCGGCGTGCCGGATACTGATCTCAGCGTGCTTGCGAGTCATGAAACAATTGACGCAGCAACTCCGGGAACCGCCCCTCCCGGCATCGGGGATACGGTGGAAGATTTCGCTCGCGCGTTGACAGGAGAGCTCAAATTTGCCGGGCCGCTGGGCGCAGCAGGGGTCGCAGTATTGTTCGGTGGGCCGGTTGGAGTTGTGATCGGCGGCGTCATTGCAGCGGGCGTTGGTGGACTTGCACTCAAGGAAGCTTTGGGAGAGGCGTTGGCTCACCCGCATCATGACGCCTTTGATCGTGCAGTTGCGGCGGGCGGCATTATCCTGTGGGTGCGCGTTGACTCGGACGAAAGCGAAACCCGTGCAATCGAGACCCTTGATACGGCAGGCGCTAGCAATGTGCATACCAATGAGCGCACCGGTTAACATGGCGTCTGCCCCGCACATACCCAAACTCACTAATGGACGCCACGTGAATCACCCCACAACGAGCCCTAGCGCAAGATGAACCCGCCGACCGACATAGTCGCCCGCGTCGTCAAGGGCACCTTCCTTGGATCGGTGCCAATTGGGATCGCATTCATTTTGCTTGGTGCGTTGGGGCATATTTCAGCCGGCCCGGCCGCGATTGCGTGGGCCGGACTGAGCGCTGTCGTCGCAGTTGCGGTGTGGGTATTCGTATCTGATCTCGTCGGCGTCCTGACCCTTGCCGAGCAAGATAGAAATACAGACGAACATGAGCAGACAACGAGCGCCCGCACGAACATTGGCCGCGAACTTGGTGTGGCCGTGCAGCGGCTGGACAATACTGCGACGCGTCGGCTGAAACGCCGCGAACGTGATTTTGATGGTCTGGAAGGCGCTCTTGATGCGCTGCCGGGCCCATTACTTCAGCTCACCAATGAGCGGCAGATTGTCCGCGCTAACCGAGCGGCAGAGAAAATGTTCGGCGGCAACCTTGAGGACCGCGACCTTGCCGGTGTCATGCGCAGCCCGTCACTGCTTGCGGCGCTGAGCCGAGCGGTTGAGGAGCGCGTTGGCCAGGATATGCAGTTCGTTCTGCCAGCCCCGATCGAGCGCTCGTTTGCGGCGCGGGTGGAGCCCTTGAGCAAACCAGCGCGTGACGGCACGTCGCTAGTACTTGCGCTGGTTGATCTGACGTCGATCCAGCGAGCCGACCAGATGAGAGTTGATTTTGTCGCCAACGCCAGCCACGAAATTCGTACTCCGCTAGCCACCCTGATCGGCTTTATCGAAACATTGCGCGGCCCGGCCAAGGACGATGCGGAGGCGCGCGAGAAATTTCTTACGATCATGGAGAGTCATGCGCAACGCATGGCCCGTCTTGTAGACGACTTGCTGTCGCTGTCACGAATCGAGATGAACGAGCACACCCCGCCGAGCGGCGAGGCCGACCTCGCCGGCATCATCGAAGGCGTGCGCGATCAGCTGGAGTGGCAAGCGACGGAGCGCAATGTCACGGTCGAGCTGGACATCAAAGCGGAAGCATTTGCTGTTCTGGGAGATGCAGACGAGCTAACCCAGCTGTTTCAGAACCTCGTCTCCAACGCTATAAAATATGGTGACCTCGGCAGCACCGTGACGGTTCACGCAGAGGCAGTCGTGGACGCACCAGGAACGGTGGGTTGGCGCCTCGCCGACCATGGCGCCATCGCAATTTCCATTCAGGACAGAGGCGACGGCATTCCCCGCGAGCATTTACCTCGCCTCACGGAGCGATTCTATCGCGTAGATACAGCGCGTTCGCGGGAGCTTGGGGGTACGGGGCTTGGCCTTGCGATCGTCAAACACATCGTCTCGCGGCACCGAGGCGCACTGAACATCGACAGTGAAGCAGGCGTTGGCAGCACCTTTACTGTCTACCTGCAGCCCGCACAAGATCAATCCACCGGCACCTGACGGCCTTAGATTGATGCAACACCCCCTTAAGCGCATATCAGCTGCCGGGCCGGTCGCAGGCCTCACAATACTCGTGGCGATTGCCTTTGGCGCCCCGGGTCTCGTTGCATGTGGCGGCAAGCCGCTGCACCCGGACAAATGGCAAGAACCAGCGAGCGATACCATGGACGGGCCGGGGCTTCTTTCCGGCGACGACGGCAAGTGGATCCTCCACGACGACTAGGCTCATCGATCTGCCGCCCCCGACCCGCCAAATGTGGCTTGCGGCCCAAAAAGCACCCGTCTCAGATGTTGTCACAAATCCGTAACCAGCCTGACGTACACCTGTAATCGCATAGGCTGGCTCGACACGGTCTGCGCTGCTGCGGGTACGGCCCGTGCATACTCCCATTGATGCGAATATGAGGCCTTTCCGGCTGTGCAGCTCGCTATACTTCTGATTGCGGCCCTTGGGCTGTCAGCGTTCGGCTATTACGTCGGGCGTCGGCGAGCCAGAAGGACAGCGCACAGCCAAGGCACATCGCTGCACTCGATGCCAGGATTTCACGGCTGGTATGTCGCGCTCTGGTGTGGCGTGCCCGCGCTGCTGGTGCTGGTGTTGTGGCTAGTTCTCGAAGGCAATGTGCTTGATGCACTGTTGCTCATTCACTTCGGCCCGAATATCGGCGGGCTTGATGCAGACGTCATAGACCTTTTGGTCAGTGATGTACGTAACCTGGCCGCAGGTGATGCCGTCGGGCGCACGCCAGATAACGCGATGATCGCTGCGGCGGAACATTATTCTAGCATCAAGGCCACCGCGCGCGCCGCCATTTTAGCGGGCGGACTGGCGCTTGCCAGTGGTGGCCTTGCCTGGGCCTGGAAGCGCATTGCACCGCGGTTCAGGGCACGCAACAAGGTCGAGCGGGTGATCAAAATCATCCTGTTCATTTCATCAACAGTGGCCATTGTTACGACGGTGGGCATCGTGCTGTCGGTGCTGTTCGAATCAATCCGGTTTTTTGGCAGCATTTCATTCTGGGATTTTCTGTTCAGCACACACTGGAGCCCGCAAACAGCCATTCGCGAAGATCAGGTTGGCTCGTCGGGCGCATTTGGCGCTATTCCACTGTTTACCGGCACCATCACGATTACCATTGTCGCCATGGTCGTGGCGCTACCGGTCGGGCTGTTTTCGGCCATCTACATGGCTGAATTTGCGAGCCCGCGGTTTCGCAAAACGGTTAAACCGATCCTCGAAGTGCTGGCAGGGGTGCCAACCGTAGTTTACGGCTTTTTTGCCGCCCTTACAGTGGCACCGGCCATTCGGGGGTTCGGTGAATCGCTGGGGCTGACCGTTGCGTCTGAAAGCGCACTGGCGGCTGGGCTGGTCATGGGAATCATGATCATTCCATTTATTTCGTCACTGTCGGACGATGCCATCGTCGCCGTGCCCCGCAGTTTGCGGGAGGGCTCATTAGCAATTGGCGCCACACACGCAGAAACCATCACCAAAGTGGTGTTGCCAGCGGCTTTGCCGGGGATTTTTGCGGCCTGCCTGCTGGCAATCAGCCGGGCAATCGGCGAGACCATGATCGTCGTCATGGCGGCAGGCCTGGCGGCCAACCTTACGGCCAACCCGCTAAATTCGGTGACTACCGTGACCGTTCAAATCGTCACATTGCTTGTCGGCGATCAGGAATTTGACAGTCCCAAGACCCTGGCCGCCTTTGCCCTAGGGCTTGTGCTGTTTGTCGCGACCCTGTCGCTCAATATCGTGGCGTTGTATGTCGCACGGAAATACCGGGAACAATATGACTGACGCGCCAAAACGCATCCCGTGGCAAGACCGACCTGAATCGACGCGACGGATCAAGAAGCGCTACCGAGCCCAGAAGCGCTTCAAGATGTATGGGCTTGGCGCCATTCTGATTGCGCTCGCAATGCTGGCGGTTCTATTGGTCAGTATTGTCGGCAAGGGGTACCCGGCATTTGTATCGACCAAGGTCGCGCTGGAGGTGCATTTCGACGCATCCATTGTTGATCCCGATGGGACCCGGGATGTGGAGACCATGGCGAAAGCCAAATACGCAAAGCTGCTCCGAAATACGTTGTTCGATGCATTCCCGGATGTGAAGGGACGCAAGGACAAACGCGCGTTGCTCAAACTGATCAGCAATACAGCACGGTTTGAACTGCGCGACCTGGTCCTGAATGACCCTTCGATTATCGGCACTAAACAAAGGGTATGGCTGACTGCCGGTACGGACCTGGATCTGCTCCACAAAGGGCAGACAGAGCGGGACGTGCCGGAAGAAGAGAGGCGTTTGAACGACAAACAGATCTCGTGGGTTGAAGCGCTCGAAGCACGTGGTGACATTAAAGGAACCTTCAATACCGGCTTTTTCGTCAACTCCGACTCGCGGGAACCGGAGGCCGCTGGCATCGGTGGCGCGCTGGTGGGCTCGCTGTTCACGCTGCTGATTACGTTGGCGCTGGCCTTCCCCATAGGCGTAACGACAGCTATTTACCTTGAAGAATTTGC
>JABJCZ010000128.1 GCA_018668475.1 Alphaproteobacteria bacterium
CCGACCGGATCGTGCTGACCAAGACCGATATCGCCGAACCTGACATGGTTAGCCGGCTCAAGAAAAAGCTGATCCGCATGAACCCCTCGGCTGATCTGATCGAAGCCGTGCAGGGCGAGGTGGATGTCAAACGCATGTTGCGAGCTGACGTGTACGACCTGCGCACCAAGGGCGCCGAAGTCCGGCGCTGGCTGGAGGCCGAAGCCGAGAGCGCCAAAGCGAATAGCGAGCACGGTCACCGTCACGACGTAAATCGCCACGACAAGAGCATCTATTCCTTCACCGTCACCTACGACGAACCGCTGGACTGGACCGCCTTTGGAATCTGGCTGACCATGTTGCTGCACCGCCACGGCGAAAACGTGCTGCGCGTGAAGGGCCTGCTAAACGTCAAGGGCATCAAAGCGCCGGTGGTGGTCAACGGTGTGCAGCATGTGGTGCACCCGCCCATCCATATGAAGGCGTGGCCAACGGAAGACAGGCGCTCGCACATTGTATTCATTGTCGACGGGATCGACCGCGCGCTGATCGAGCGCTCGCTCGCTGCCTTTAATCGCCTCGGCCAGGAGCCGGAGGAAAACGGCGAAGGCGCCTGATAACACGACCAAAACATTTGCACGATCTGGTAGCGACCACCATCTGGAGAATACGATGACGGACAAAGTTGCAATCGTCGGCGCCGGCCTGGTTGGCAGCGCCTGGGCCATTATATTTGCCCGTGCCGGGCGCGAGGTCGTTCTCTTCGACCAGAAGCCTGATCAAATTTCCGACGCGATTGAAATGATTGGCGGCAACATGAAGGAGCTGGTCGAGTTCGGCCTGCTGGATGATGCCGATGCCGCCCTCGCCCGCATTCGCCCCGCAACGAGCCTCGCTGATGCCCTCGATGGCGCGGCTTACGTGCAGGAAAGCGTGTTTGAGCGCGAGGACGTCAAAATCGCGTTCTACAAGGAGATGGACGCTGTCATCGGGACCGACACAATTGTTGGCTCCTCGTCGTCCGGTATTCCGGCGTCCGTATTTACCGAAAATCTTGGTTGCTCGCCGCGTTGCTTGATCGCCCACCCGGTCAATCCGCCTTACGTAATCCCGATTGTCGAGATTGTTCCGGCGCCTTGGACCGCCAAGGAGACCGTGAACAAAACCGCCGCGCTGATGGAAGAGATCGGCATGGAGCCGGTGCACCTGACTCGCGAAGTGGATGGCTTTCTGATCAACCGCCTGCAGGGCGCGCTGCTGCATGAAGCCTTCCGCCTGCTCGAAGGCGGTTACGCCACGGCTGAGGATATCGACAAGACCGTCAGCGAGGGGCTCGGTCGGCGCTGGGCCTTTATGGGGCCGTTTGAAACAATCGATCTCAACGCGCCGCTCGGCCTGCGGGATTATTGCGAACGCCTTGGCCCGATGTATCAGAAACTCGCCGAGCAATCGGGCCCGCCCAAGGCTTGGGGACCCGAGGTCGTCGAGAAAGCTCACAGCCCGTGGCGCAAGAAATACGCCGAAAGCGAAATCAAGGACCGCCAGGCCTGGCGCGACAAACGCCTGATGGCGCTGGCCGCCCATTTGCAGGCCGCAAAGGATGATATCGGCACCTGACCCTCTGCTTTTGGCACGCACAACAGCAAAACAAAGGGGCCCCGGTTGGGGCCCCTTTTTCGTGATTTGTGGACGTCTCGACTATTTCTTCGCCGGGGCCTTCTTCTTGCGCTTCTTGGGCTTGTTTCCCGCGACGCCGACCGATTTGCCTTTCAGGAAGGAGAGTACCGCCCCCATGTTGTCTTCCGTACCGTCGAACAACGATGAGTGATTGGAGCCGACGACGACATATTTGCGAGCACCCTTGATGTTTTGCGCGAGCCATTCCTGACCGGCACCTGCAGGGCCAACTTCCCACGGGGTCATGATGTCCTCATCGCCGCCAATGACCAAAGCCGGCGCCTTGATCTTGCGCGACCATTTGCGGATATCCATGTCGATCATCGCCTGACAAGCCCGCTGGAAAACCTCTTTGCGGTTGGAGAGTTCGAGGATGTCTTGGATCATGTCGACAGCGCCCGGGCCGGCCTTGCTGTCGAGAAACTTGCGGGACAACGCTTGCACCGCCAGCAATTCGGCCAGTGTACGACTGCCAACACCGTTCATCTCAGCGATATCAATCCAGGTCTTGAAGGTCAGCTGACCGGCATAATCGAGCTTTGCAGCGGAGCAGTTGATGACCACCCGACGGCAGCGCTTGGGATACTTACCGGCAAACACCTGCGCCACCATGCCACCCATGGACGTGCCGTGGATGTGCGCCGTCTCAAGGCCGAGCTTGTCCATCAACCCGGCCACGTCGTCAGCCCAGACCTCCATGTCATAGGACTGCAACGGCTTGTCGGACTGACCGTAGCCGCGCTGATCGTAATCAATAACGTGGAAGTGCTTGTTAAGAATCGGCGTTGATGTGGCAAGGTTGTAATGGCCAAAACCGGCACCGTGGATCTGGACGACCGGCACACCCTTGCCGCTCTGGTCCACCCACAGATTAGCGCCATTGACCTTGATGATCTCAGACATGATCGTCTCCCGAAGTTTGTAAGGCGTATTCGAATTCAATCGACTATTGCGCGCGATGGTAAGGTGCGGCGCAAGGCGGGGCAACCACTGCAAGGATATTACGAGGAGCTCACGAATGAAGGTATTGGTTCTCGGCGCGGGCATCGTCGGCGTTGCAGCGGCTTGGTATCTGGCGGATGCAGGCCACGAGGTTGAGGTCATTGACCGCGAGGCCGGTGCCGCCCTCGGCACATCCTGGGCCAATGCCGGACAAATGCCGGGTGCCGGCGTTCTGCCGTGGGTGTCCCCAGCGGTGCCCGCCACCATTCTGCGACATTTCGGAAAAGTTGATGCGCCCTACCTCATCCACCTGAAGCCCGACCCCGCGATCTGGCTGTGGGCAATCGGCTTTTTGCGGAACTGCACGCGGGCACGGGTCACCGAGATTACCGCAAACTTGCGGCGGCTGGCTGAATTTAGCCTGGCAGAAACACAGGCCCTTCGCGCTGCAGAGAACATTATCTACGACCTCAGCACGCGCGGCATCCTGCATACTTTTGCCAAAGCTGAAGGCTTCGACAAAGCCGCCCGCGCGGCTGCGCAGGAACCGGAAGCGGCACGACCCCGTGTGCTCGACCGGCAAGCGGCGCTCGCCCTTGAGCCCGCCCTTGCCGCGCGGCCAGACATGATCGCCGGTGCACTTCATTACGACCGGGACGAGAGCGGCGACTGCAACAAATTCGCCACCGGCCTGGCGGCAGCGGCGACGCGTCGCGGCGTGCGGTTTAACTGGGGTGAGACGGTCACGGATATCATCGTCGAGAACGGCCGCGCCACTGGCGCCCGAACCAACGCTGGTGAGCAACGCGCCGATGTCGTGGTTATGTGCCTTGGGTCTGCCAGTGCGCCCCTCACCCGCCGCGCCGGGTTGCGGATTCCGGTCTATCCGGTCAAAGGCTACGCCGCGACTATACCCGTTGGCCCCGGCGCACCCGACATCGCGATAATGGACCGCGACATCAAGGCCGGTATTTTGCGTATCGGCGACCGTCTGCGTATTGCCGGAACCGCCGAGCTCGCCGGCTACAATACGCACCTGGATACGCGCCGGGCACGCGCATTGCTGGCCGCGATGATGAAACGATTTCCTGAGGGCGGCGATGCGTCACAGGCGGAACTTTGGACCGGCCTGCGCCCCATGACACCGAACTGCCTGCCACTGTTGGGCGAGACCCCCTTGCCCGGCCTGATGCTTAATACCGGCCATGGCAGTCTGGGTTGGACGCTCGCGTGCGGCTCCGGGCGTGTGATAGCGGAGATTGTCTCGGGCCGACCTGCACCTGTCGATATGCGCGGCTTGCAGCTCCGGCGCCTTCGATAGCTCAAGCGCTCGGCCGACGGCCTAAAACTTGATGATCGCGGTGGCAACACCAATGGCGGCAACAATTGCCAATGATATCACCATCGTCAAAATGCTCGTAAGAGCCGCCTGGGCGACCGTCTTTCGCAATTCACTCACCTCACACGCACCCCTCTTCGTCCTCAGACACTCCCCCGCGCGAAATCAGGTAGTGAGGGGCAGTCTGGCGCGAACAATACGTAGTGAATGTGACGGCGGGCACAACCCGCCCGTTCATTCATGGAACGGGCGACCAATGTCAGTCCTCGAGTTCTCCGGGTCGCGCCGCGAAAACGCCACGCGCACGGTTGGCGAGCCAGTAGCCATACTGGTGCGGCCACAATGCGTAACCCGGATCCGCGCCCAACTCCTCCGCCGCATGGACCGGCCAGAACGGGTCGTGCAAGGCCTCGCGCGCAAGGGCGATCAGATCGGCCTGACCGGACCGCAAGATGGTTTCGGCCTGCGACGCGCTGAGAATGAGACCCACGGCCTGCGTTGGAATATCTGCGCCGGCCCGAATTGCGGCAGCGTATTCCACCTGATAGCCCGGCGTCGGGGTCGGCATGGTATTTACGCCAGCTTCGGCAATAGCGCCGGACGAACAATCTACGACATCAACGCCACGCACCTTGAGCTCCTTCGACAACGCGATGGAATCCTCAATCGCCCAGCCGCCCTCCTTGGCATCCACCGTCGACAAACGAATAAACAATGGCTTGTTGTCCGGCCACGCCGCACGCACAGCCTCGGTCAGCTCCAGCGTAAAGCGCATGCGGTTTTCCCGACTGCCGCCATATTTGTCCGTGCGTTTGTTGGAGATTGGCGAGAGGAAACTGTGGCTCAGATAGCCATGCGCACTATGGATCTCCAGCGCCTCAAAGCCGGCCGCCTCAGCCCGACCCGTCGCGGCGACCCACATATCGATGGTCTCAGCGATATCGCTGATGCTGAGCTCACGCGGGACCAGCCAGCCCTCCGCGAATGGGATCGGGCTCGGCGCCACGATTTCCCACGCATGTTCTCCGTTGGCGAATTCCTTTTCGGTCAACGCCGCATCGCCTTCCCACGGACGCTGGCACGACGCCTTGCGCCCAGCATGCGCAATTTGCAGGCAGGTCGCGGCACCCGCCGCCTTGACGGCAGCAACGATGGGCTTCATCACCTCAACCTGCTCATCGTTCCAAAGGCCCGTGCAACCGTGAGTGATGCGCCCGCGCGCTTCGACCCCGGTCGCCTCGAAGATGACCATTCCAAAGCCACCGCGGGCGAGTGAGGCGAGGTGGACGTGGTGCCAGTCGTTCATCACGCCATCGACTGCCGTATACTGGCACATTGGTGATACGACGGTGCGGTTGCGGATTGTGAGATCACGAACCTGAAATGGCTGGAACAACATTGGCGCGTCAGGCATGACGTCTGGTCTCCCTCTGAAGTATGTACCTGTGCCGGGTCCGGGCATTGCCGGAGCCGCCCGGTGGGTATCGAGCGGCCTGGCACGGGCCGGCAAATTTAAAATCGCGGGAGCTTAACCCCCCCGTCGCCCGGCGACCATAGTTGGCGTCAGGTAATTTTCCGTCGAGCAACGCGCCCCTCCTCACACTGATCAGAAGCGGGCATATTGTTCACTCATGTTAAAGGGTTGAGCGGCTAGCCTGCCCGCTGAAATGGCGCGCTAAACGACATAAGCGGACGCACGATGGCGACGATCACATACGGCACGGTTGAAATTGGCTGCAACGCCGGTGAATCCGTGCTCAGCGCGTTTGAACGCGCCAGCGTGGATATTCCCTATTCCTGCCGCAACGGCACCTGCCTGAGCTGCATGATGCGCGCGACCAGCGGCCCCGTGAGCAAAGCTTCGCAGAAAGGTATCCGCCCGACTCTGGCTGAACAGGGATATTTTCTCGCCTGCCAGCATACTCCCACCAATGATCTGACCATCGCCCGACCTGATGATGCACAGCTGTATGGTCGGGCGATGATAACGGCAGTCGAGCGTCCGACCGCAACGGTCACAAAGTTGCGCTTGCAACCAGCCAACGATCTGTTTTACCACGCCGGACAATTTATCAATTTGCGCCGGGCGGACGGGCTGGTGCGCTCCTATTCCATCGCCAGCGTGCCGCGCACAGACCCGGAAATCGAGCTCCATATAAAGCGGCTTGCCGGCGGGATCATGAGTACCTGGGCATGTGATCAGCTACAGCCCGGCGAGGCGGTCGATATTCAGGGCCCCAACGGGGACTGCTACTACCTGCCCGGCAAATCCGATCAAACCATGCTGCTGATCGGCAACGGCACCGGCGCCGCCCCATTGATTGGGATCGCTCGCGATGCCTTGTTGGACGGGCACCATGGCCCGGTGCACCTTTATCATGGCACTCGTCACCCGCCCGGGCTCTACCTCGACACCGAATTACAGGCGCTTGCCAACGAGCACGACAATTTTTTCTATCACCCCTGTATTTCCGGCTGGGCAGAAGGCGACTTGCCGCCCTGGGTGCCAGCCGGCACCCGTGCCGGGCGGGCAGAAGACGTTGCCTTAACCGACCATAGTGCGTTGACGGACTGGCGGATTTATCTCTGCGGCTATCCACCAATGGTTCAGGCAACCCGCACGCGTGCTTACCTCGCCGGCGCCGCAGTGGCCGATATTCTGGCTGACGCCTTCGAGTTGCGCGATCTGCGTCATGAGCCCCGTGCATAAGACCCAGAATCGAGCCATGCGCCTTGGCCGCTTACCTGAGATTAATAAATTTTCCCCTGCTGAAAATTTCCTCTGGTGAAAATCGTGAGTTTTCAGACCATAATAGGCGTTCTGATCTCGGGGAGTAAAAATGGCACGGCTTGAAGCAGCAGATCTTTCCACTGACGGCAGCGACGAGACCGGTCGCGCCGCCACGCCACCGCGTGGCAAGGAGCAGGCTCTTGAGCGCGCCATCGGGCGCGAGGTCCACTCGCTGCGCCGCCAGCATGGCATGACGGTGACCGAGCTCGCGGCGTTGGCCAGCCTGTCACCCGGCATGTTGTCGAAGATCGAAAACGGCCTGACCTCGCCTTCCCTCTCCACCCTGCAGGGCCTTGCGAATGCGCTCAATGTCCCTGTGACCGCCTTTTTGCGGCGCCATGAGGAACGCCATGAGGCGACCTTTGTGCCGGCCGGGGAAGGCCTTCATATCAAGCGCCGTGGTACCCGAGCCGGCCATGATTACCAGCTGCTGGGACAAACCGTCGGCAAGCGTATGGGCGTCGAGCCGTATCACATTACGCTGACCGAGGAGTCCGAGGTTTACCCCGCGTTCCAGCATGAGGGCACCGAGTTCATTCACCTTGTCGAAGGCCGCATGGTCTACCGCCACGGCAGTGAAACCTTCGAGATGGGCCCTGGCGATTCGCTGTTTTTTGACGCCGAAGCGTCGCACGGCCCTGAAAAACTCATCGAAACGCCAGTTCGCTTCATCTGCGTCATCGCCTATGAAGCTACTGACGCCAACGACGCCTACAAAGACTGAGCCGCTCCACCAACCGTCTCAATAAGGCGCTCGGTTGCGATCGTGCCCAGGCGCGCGATCTCGTGATTTGCCGGACGCCCCGCCTTCGGTCACGCTGATAAACTCGGATGTTTGCTCGTGATCGACCCGGTCAAGAGCGAACCGGCGTGACACAGGAGCGTAATCAATGAAACGCGGAAACGTCGTCTCACATACGGAATGGCATAAGGCTCGCCTGGCGTTGCTGGAGCAAGAGAAAGCCCAGAGTCGGGCGAGAGCGGCATTGACGCAAGCGCGGCTTGCCATGCCCTGGGTCGAGGTCTCGACGGACTATCGGTTTACCGGCGCCAACGGCGAAGAGACGCTCGCTGCCCTGTTCGGTGATGCGGACCAGCTCATTGTCTATCACTTTATGTTTGATGCGGACTGGGACGTCGGCTGCAAATCATGTTCGCTGCTGGCCGACCATTATGGACCATCGATGGCCCATCTCGCCGCACGTGATGTGGCATTCGTAACGGCTTCCATCGCGCCGTGGCCAAAGCTTGAGGCTTTCCGCAAGCGCATGGGGTGGGATTTCAAGTGGGTGTCATCTGCCGGGTCCGATTTCAATCGCGATTTTCGTGTGTCCTTCACGGATGAAGAAATTGCCAACAACCAAGCGAACTATAATTATCAAAAAAA
>JABJCZ010000015.1 GCA_018668475.1 Alphaproteobacteria bacterium
AAATCCTTGCAATTCGGGCGGCTTGTGACGCTTTGGGGCAGGAACGGCTGACGGGTTACGACCTGTATGTCACGCTGGAACCTTGTGCGATGTGTGCGCAGGCCATCGCCTTTGCGCGAGTTCGCCGCCTCTATTTCGGTGCCGCAGACCCGAAAGGTGGCGGCGTTGAACACGGCGCGCGCATTTTTTCGCAATCGACCTGCCATCACCAGCCAGAGGTCTACTCAGGTATTGGTGATGCCGCCGCCGCCGACTTGTTGCGGGACTTCTTCGCTGCGCGGAGGTGACGTTCGGACGTCTTCCGAATAAGAGGTTTAGCTGCCGACAGCGCGCCAGCCAATATCTCGACGGCAGTAGCCTTCCGGCCAGCTGATCTTGTCGACGGCGGCGTAGGCGCGGCTTTGGGCGTCAGCAATGGTTGGCCCCAGCGCCGTCACACCGAGTACCCGCCCGCCGGCGGCAGTAATGTTGCCGTCGACTTCCTTCGTGCCTGCGTGAAAGACGACAACCGCGTCATCAGCCTCGGCGTCCTCAAACCCCGCAATCACGCTGCCCTTGCCATAGGCTCCGGGGTAGCCTTCAGTCGCCATAACGACGCATAAAGCCGCGTCGTCATGCCAGCGCAGCGAGAAGTTGCCGAGCTCGCCATCGCGTGACGCCATAAGCGCCAGCAACAGGTCGGATTTTAGTCGAGGCAGCACGACCTGACATTCCGGGTCACCAAAGCGGGTGTTGACCTCCAGCAGCTTGGGGCCGTCGGCCGTCAGCATGATCCCGGCGTAGAACAGGCCCTTAAACTCCGCATCTTCGGCGGCAAGGCCGTCTACCAGGGGCTGAACGATGCGTTGCATGACGTCGTCGCAAAGGGCCTCGGTCATCACGGGCGCCGGGGAGTAGGCGCCCATACCGCCAGTATTGGGTCCGGTATCACCCTCGCCAATGCGCTTGTGATCCTGTGCTGTGGCCAGCGGCAGCGCGTTTTTGCCATCAACCAACACAAAGAAACTGGCTTCTTCGCCAACCATGCATTCCTCGATGATAATCTCCGCACCGGCATCGCCGAAGGCGCCATCGAACATAGATTGTGCGGCCTCCACTGCTTCTTCTGTGCTTGTGGCGACAATCACGCCTTTGCCGGCAGCAAGCCCGTCGGCCTTGACGACGATGGGCGCGCCCATTTTTTCGATATAGGCGCGGGCCGGCTCAAAGGTGTCGAACTTGGCCCATTGGGCGGTCGGCACGCCGTATTTGTCGCACAGTTCCTTCATGAATGTTTTTGAGCCTTCGAGCCGTGCGGCGGCAGCCGTTGGTCCAAAACAGGCGAATCCGTCTGCTTCCAGACGGTCGACGATCCCGGCAACTAGCGGTGCTTCCGGGCCAACCACGACGAGGTCAATTTCGTTTGTCTGGCAATATGTCGAGACCGCATCAAAATCCATCGGGTCGAGGTCCAGGCAGGTCGCGTCGCGGGCAATGCCGGCGTTGCCCGGTGCGCAATAGAGCGCGTCCACCAGGGGCGAGGATTTGAGTGACCAGCACAAAACATGTTCCCGGCCACCGGACCCCAACACCAGAATTTTCATCACTTGCCCCTCAACATTTGCGCCTGTGCCGCAGCCCTGCCGCCGGATCGACAACTTCGGCAGTTGCGGGAGTTCCGGGCAGCGCGCCAGCCTGATAAACTGCTTCGTTGTAACACAGGCAGAAAGGTCCACAAACGGGCGCCATGGCAGGATCATCGCAAAGCGACGAAACAGGCGGAAACGCGCCAATTTACTCGGTGGGCGAGGTATCTCAGGCGCTCAAGCGCACCGTTGAAGACGGCTTCGGTTGGGTGCGAATCCGGGGCGAAATATCGGGTTTCAAGCGCGCCGCCTCGGGCCACCTCTATTTTTCGCTGAAAGATGACAAGGCATTACTTGATGCGGTCTGCTGGCGCGGCACGGCGGGGCGGATCGGCCTTGAGCCGGAAGACGGCATGGAGGTCATAGCGAGCGGCGGCCTGACCACATTTCCTGGACGCTCCCGTTATCAGATAGTTATCCAGCAGCTTGAGCTGGCTGGCGAAGGCGCGCTGCTGAAGCTGCTAGAGGATCGCAAGCGCAAGCTCGCCGCCGAAGGCCTGTTTGATGCTGAGCGCAAGCGCGAACTCCCCTACTTGCCGCAGGTGATCGGTGTCGTGACATCGCCCGGCGGTGCGGTCATTCGCGACATTCTGCATCGCCTGGGGGACCGCTTCCCGACCCGTGTGCTTGTCTGGCCGGTGCTGGTTCAGGGCGAGGGCGCGGCCGGGCAGATCGCGTCAGCCGTGCGCGGCTTTAACGCGCTTGATCCTGAAGGGGACATTCCCCGGCCTGATTTGTTGATTGTTGCCCGCGGTGGCGGCAGCCTGGAGGACCTCTGGGCCTTCAATGAGGAAGCAGTAGTGCGGGCCGCAGCGGAAAGTGAAATTCCGTTGATCTCGGCCATCGGCCATGAAACCGATGTCACATTGATTGACTACGTTTCCGACTTGCGTGCGCCGACACCGACGGCTGCCGCAGAAATTGCCGTGCCGGTTCGTGCTGACCTGCTTGAGGTGTTGGCCGACCGGGGTCGTCGCCTGTCCGCCGCTATGCGGCGCGAGGTCGCACAGCAGCAAACCCATCTTGCGGGCCTCACACGCGGTTTGCCCGATGCGCGCTCGTTGTTGTCGTCAGCGGTGCAAATGCTTGATGACCGGGTTGAGCGGCTGACCCTTGCATGGCGACAGGCCCTTCGTGAGCGCCTGCAGGTTCTCGATGGGAAAAACCCGCCGCATCCGCGTCAGATTATCGGCGCCAAGGCCGAGCGACTGCAGGAGCGGGAAAATCGTTTGGGTCGCCAGCACCCGCGCGCCGTTATTGACGACCTGTCCACCGCATTGGAGGGCCATGCCGACACCCTGCGCCGCGCATGGTGGCTTCGTTTTGATTCCCGGAAAACGGACGTAAAGCAGGCACAGCGTTTGTTGGAGAGCCTGTCTTATAAGGGTGCACTGGCGCGCGGCTTCGCCGTGGTGCGTGACCGAAAGCGCAAGCCGTTGCTGGCCGCTGCGTCCGTTGATCAAGGTGCGGCGCTGACCCTTGAATTCCACGATGGCGAAGTGACGGCTGTCGCCGCGGGAGCGCAGGGTGCAAAGTCGGCACCCGCCGCAAAACCTAAGAAAGCACGGCCCTCCGAGCCCTCCGACGATGGCCAGGGCAGTTTGCTATGAGGCGGTTGCGTCTATTTGCTCTGATTTTTGTCGTGTGTGCGGCGGCGCTGGCACGGCTCAGTGCTGACGACCTGCTGCTGGATGGCGAATTCGTCCAGGGCGGATTTATCATCGGACATGCGCCGCCGGGCAGTTCAGTGCGGTTTGAGGGGCGTGCCCTTCGCGTCTCGAAGGAGGGCGTGTTTGTATTTGGCTTCGGGCGTGACGCCGGGCCTGACGCGGAGCTGGTTGTCGAGTTTCCAGACGGCCGGATCGAGGCTCGCGAGTTTGTCGTTGCGCCCCGAGAATTCAGTATTCAACACATCGACGGCCTGCCGCCAAAAAAAGTGACGCCCCCGCCAGAGACACTTGCGCGCATACGGGCGGAAGGCGCGCGCGTGCGTGCCGCCCGGGCCGTTGATGCTGACCGCATCGACTTTGCGGAGGGGTTTGACTGGCCGGCACAAGGCCGAATATCCGGTGTTTATGGCAGTCAGCGTATTCTCAATGGTCAGCCGCGCCAGCCGCATTTTGGCATCGATATTGCGGGGCCGGTGGGTCGTCCGGTGCTGGCGCCCGCTGCTGGCGTAGTCTCACTGGTTGAGCCCGACCTCTATTTTTCCGGCGGCACATTATTGCTCGATCATGGGCATGGTGTGACGTCGAGTTTTCTTCATATGTCGCGCATTGATGTGCAGGCCGGTCAGCGAGTTGAGCGTGGTGATCGTATCGGCGCTATCGGCGCGACAGGACGGGTGACAGGTCCACACCTCGATTGGCGCATCAACTGGTTTGATGCGCGGCTCGACCCAGGCTTGCTGGTGGGCGCGATGCCCGAGCGCCTAGTCAGGCCAGCGCCGATGCGGCCATAGCCACTGGTCTGGTCGCTCGCGAATCCAGCCTTCCATGGTCGTGTTGACGCGGCGCATAATTTCGACAACATCGGCTTTGCGGTCGTCGGTTCGCGGCAGGTCCATCGGTGGAAAAACGGTGACTCTGAAATTTGTCCCGCGCAACCGCTCAATCCGCATTGGCCAGACCGGACAATCATACTTCAGGGCGATTTCGGCCAGTGATGGCGCCGTCATCGCATCGCGGCCAAAAAAGGGTACCGCGATGCCGTCGTTCATTTTCTGGTCCATCAGCATGGCAAGGTATCCGCCGCCCTTGATGTGCCGGACGATGTCGCGTGCCCCCGCAGGTCCTTTCGGAAAAAACAACTCGGCCGCCACGCCGCGCATCCGTCGGATCAGACGGTCAATGGCCGGGTTGTTGGGCGCCCGATAGATAAAAGCAGCGTTGACGTCATAGCGGGCAATGGACGTCGCCGATAATTCCCAGTTGCCGATATGGCCGGAGAAAAATATGCCGCCCGATTTCGCGTCGCGCGCCGCCTTCAGATGTTCCGCGCCAACGATCTCGATGTGTTTGGACCCGCGTGGCCCCTGCAGTCTGGCGATATGCGGAAATTCTGCCGCCATCCGCCCCAGGTGACGCCACATGGCCTTCAGGTTGCGCTCGATCTCGTCGGGCGACAGCTCGGGTAGGGCGCGGGTCATATTGTGGCGTGCCCGGGCCTGAAGCCGCTTGAGACGGGGGCCGATGATCCCGCCAAGCCACCCGCCGATCGCCGACGCGACGGGCAGGGGCAGCACACCGAAAACGCCGAACAGAACTCGCGCAACAGTATTTTCGAGCCAGTGACGCAGTTTTCTGTTTGGTTTCCTATTGGCCATCAGGTGCACCGGTGGATTTGAGTAGCGGCGCAAACAGCGCGTCAATTTCGCCCGGATCGCGCCATTCAAGTTGCACAGGCAACGCGCGGATCATAGCGCGAGAATCCATATCCAGTCGGACCCAGTCTTTTTCGGTCGTCACCAGTTCCGCGCGATGGCTCGCCGCCTCCTCGACCAGCGACATGATCTCATCAAGAGAAAACCGATGATGATCTGGGTAACTATGGCGGCCAACAAGCTGACAGCCGATTCCTTCAAGGGTCTCAAAGAATTTTTCCGGGCGGCCGATACCTGCAAAGGCAACCACAGCTCGCTCGCCGATTTCGTATGCCTCCATGCCGGGTAATAGTTCGGCGTCGATTACGGGTAAAGGGAGGGTGCGCAGTGCATCGTGTGTTCCGGTCGTGTCTGCCCCGATAACGACGACGGCAGTGGCGCGGGCCAGGCCGCGAGCAATCGGCTCGCGTAGCGGACCAGCGGGGAACAGGCGGCCACTGCCAAACCCGAAGCCGCCATCTACCACGACGATGGACAGGTCTTTGGTCAAATGCGGATTCTGGTGCCCGTCGTCCATGACTATAATATCCGCGCCGGCGGCCTCGGCTGCGCGACCCCCGGCAACGCGGTTTCGAGCGACCCAGGTGGGCGCCTTACGTGCCAGCAGCAAAGCCTCATCACCCACGGCTGCAGCATCGTGTTTTGCGAGATCAACCCGCACCGGGCCGGCGAGCCGCCCGCCATAGCCGCGCGTGAGAAAATGTGGCTTCATTCCCTTGGCCTTGAGGGCTAAAGCGAGCGCGAGGGCCGTCGGAGTTTTGCCGGCTCCACCGGCAACAATATTGCCCACACAGATGACGGGAATGCCAATCCTGCTCGGATGTGCCATCCGCTGACGGAGAATGCTGGCGGCACCGTACAGTGCGCCCAATGGCGACAATGCAGTGCCTGCAAGGCCGCGCTGGCCCGCGCGCCAGAATTCAGGCGTCCGCATGGGTTTGGGCCTCTGTGCCAATGCGTGCGGGCAACCACTGACTGAGTGCGACCAATGTCGTATCGAGGGCCCCGGTTAACGTTGTCGTGCATTGATGCGCGCGGTCACCCGCCGCAGCGCGGGCGCCGGGGTCATGGAGAAGCTCGTCTACGGCCGCGCTGAGAGCCGCCGCATCGCTAACGGTTTGCAGTGCATCAGCTTGTGTCAGAGCGGCGACCGCACCCTCAAAATTTCGCATGTCCGGCCCGGCGAGCAAGGCACAGCCGAGCTGCGCGGCCTCCACCGGATTGTGCCCGGCATGCGGCATGAGTGAACCGCCAATGAAGGCGATATCGGCGACCCTGTAAAACAGCCCCATTTCACCCAGCGTGTCGCCGAGGTAAATGTTTGTCTGAGGCGTGAGAGTATCGCCCTCGCTCCGCCGAGCGACATTGAGACCGAGACGCTCAAGCTGGGTTGCGATTTCGGGCCCGCGCGCCGGGTGGCGGGGGCACAGAATTGTCAGCAGGCCTGGATGGCGGGACGCGAGTTTCTGGTGGGCGTCGGCCACAGATTCTTCTTCGCCGGGGTGCGTGCTGGCGGCCAGCCAGTGTGGCCGCCTGTCGATGGCGGCTGACAGTGCCGTGACATCTGCGGCGTCGGCCGGCGGTGGCGGGCCATCAAATTTCAGATTGCCAATGTCTCGTGCAGCCGTTGCGCCAAGTGCGCGAAAACGATCTGCATCGCTGCTGCTTTGCGCCAGAATGATATCGAACGCATTCAACAAGGGAGCCACCAAATTTGGCAGGCGTCTCCAGCGCCGGGCGGAGCGGGCTGACATACGGGCGTTGATTAGCGACATCGGTATTTTTCGGGCGGCGGTTTGGAGGACGAGATTTGGCCAGAATTCGGATTCGACCCACAACGCCATGTCTGGCTGCCAATGATCAAGAAACCGCCGGACAGATGCCGGATGGTCGACCGGCACATACTGATGGGTAGCCCGTGCCGGCAAGCGTTCGCCAAGAAGTGTGGCGCTGGTCCGTGTGCCGCT
Source organism: Alphaproteobacteria bacterium (assembly GCA_018668475.1). GTDB lineage: Bacteria > Pseudomonadota > Alphaproteobacteria > UBA828 > UBA828 > JABJCZ01. The sequence continues at coordinate 6,975 of JABJCZ010000015.1, forward strand.
CGTCACCAGTATGTTGATCGCGCCATGATCATCCATTAGCCGTGAGATCAACGGTAAGATAGAAAGAGACTCTCCGACGCTGGCAGCGTGAATCCAGATTAGAAACCCCGATGGCCGGCATAGGCTGCTCCTCCCCTGTCGCTCCTCCTGACGCGATGGATCTTCCTTACCCTGTCGCGTGCGCCGCGCCAGAAGTATCGGCAGCAGGGGAGCCGCAAGGCGGGTCATGCCACGATAGAATCCGGGGGTTAGCAGCGCGCCTGGTATCATGTTGAAGGCGCCGGTTCGATGGATGCAACACCAACCATGCCGTCGGCTGTATCACAGATCCGGTTGAGTTCGTTTTCCAGTTCAAGCCGCTTGGCTTCAAGCATATCGGCGTCAGCGTCGCGCGGCACCGTTACCGGGGACCCCCAAAAATAGATTCCGCGGCTGAAGGGCAGTGGAATGATAAACCGGTCCCAACTGCCGGCGATCCGCCGGCGGGAGACAGCATAGGTGACCGGGATAATCGGTACGCCGGACATTTGCGCTAGCACAACGGTCCCCATCTGAACGCGCATGCGAGGTCCGCGCGGGCCATCGGGCGTGATGCCAACGAACTCATCGCTTTTCAGCACGCGCAACATGGCTCGCAACGCGCCGGCACCACCTTTCGATGTTGAGCCGCGCACGGCTTCAACTCCGAACCGTGCCGCCGTGCGGGCAATGAATTCGCCGTCCCGGTGGTGTGAGATAATGACCTTGAGCGGTGCGGCACGGGCCCACTGGGTAGGTGCCATGAGTAGCCGCCCATGCCAGAAGGCCGCGATGAAGGGGCGCCGATCGCGAAGGTGGTCATTGATCTGCTCACGGCCAATGGTGCGAAACCGGCTGGTCAGGCTGATTAGCCTGATATAGCTGGCGGCAACCATACTCAACCCGGATTGCGCCGCTTCGCTGCGGACCATACGTTTGACGACACCCATGCGCTACGAGCCCTCTGCCCCTGATCTAGTCAGCTACGCCGCCGGGCATATTTGCCGGCGGGGCCTCTGCATCTGTCGTTTCCGATTTGTCGCCGGATTCGGGAGTGGAATGGGCCCCCTGCTGCAGGCGATACAGTTTCGTATAGGCGCCGTCTGCCGCCAGCAGAGCCGCGTGGGTGCCGGATTCCACCACGTGGCCGTTCTCGATTACGTGGATCATGTTGGCGTCCTGAATCGTTGACAGGCGATGGGCGACAATGAGCGTGGTACGGCCTTTCATCAGACCGGACAAGGCGTCTTGCACCTGGCGTTCGGTTTCGCTGTCCAGCGCCGAGGTCGCCTCATCGAGCAATAGAATGGGCGCGTCCTTGAGCATCGCGCGGGCGATACTGAGCCGTTGGCGCTGCCCGCCGGAAAGTTTGGCACCGTGCTCACCGATGATTGTCTCGTAGCCGTTGGGCATGCCGGTAATAAAGTCGTGCGCGCCGGCTGAGCGAGCGGCGGCGTGGATGGTGTCGTCATCGGCGTCGAGCCGGCCATAAGCAATGTTGGCCCGGACGGTATCGTCGAACAGCACAGTTTCCTGGCTGACCAGCCCAATTGAATCCCGCAAGGACGCCAGTGAAACATTACGGACGTCCGCGCCATCAATTGTCACCGCGCCACCATCAACTTCGTAAAACCGGGGAATGAGATTGAGGATCGTCGATTTTCCGGCGCCCGACGGGCCCACAAGCGCCACCGTGTGCCCGGCTGGCACATCCAGCGAGATGTGCTCGAGCGCGGCCTTGCCGGGGCCATAGGCGAAAGCCACATCGGTGAAACGGATAGCGCCGCCGGAGACAGTGAGGCTGGTTGCGCCCGCCGTATCGTGGATTTTCGGCTCGGTATCCAGCACTTCAAACACGCGTTGGGTCGCTGCCAGGCCTTCCTGAAGGTTGGTGTTCAGATTGGCTAACGCCTTGAGCGGCTGATAGGCCAAAATCATCGCTGTGATAAACGCAAAAAACCCGCCGGGCGTCAGCTCGCCTTCCATCACCTGCCACCCGCCATAAAAAATAATGATGGCAATAAAGACGCCGCCGAGGGTCTCCATGATCGGGGCAGAGGCCGCGCGGGTGCGCAGTGCCTTGTAGATCAGACGAAAAACATTTTCGATAAGCGTGTCTGTGCGGTCAGCTTCGTAGCTTTCTCGATTGTAGGCTTTCACGTGGCGGGTGCCCTGGAACACCTCGTTGAGCCGGGCAGTAAAGCGCCCGAGTTCGGCGAGCGCCGAGCCGGAAATTTTCCGCATCCGGCGGCCGATGCGCACAATCGGGAAGACTGCGAGAGGAAAAATGACGAAAGCGATCAACGCAAGGCGCCAATCCTTCTCGAACATGACGGCGACCAGAAACAACAAGGTGAGAGAATCCTTCACCATGCCGGTCAGCGCATTCGATACCGCATTTCGCATCAGGTTCACGTCATTGGTCAGGCGCGAGACGAGACTTCCCGATGCGTTGTCGTGGAAAAACGCGAGGTCAAAATACAGCAAATGCCGGAAGATACGACTTTGCAAGTCGGCGATAATGCGCTGGCCGACAAACGCCATCAAGACGCCCTGCCCGTAACTTGCCGCACCCTTGATCAAGGTGATGATGACCACCACCACGGGGACCAGGACCAGCATTGAGCGGTCACGTTCGATGAATATCTGGTCCAGCACGGGTTCCATCATGTACGCGAGCGCTGCGGTTGCGCCTGCGGCGACGGCCATTAATAGCCCAGCCAGTAGCAGCCGCTTCAGATACGGCCTGACGAAATCCCGGACGAGCCGCGTGAGCAATGCTCGCGTGCTCGCAGGATTTTTGTCCTCATTGATTCCGGACAACGGCGAAACTAGCTATCGTGTTGAGTGAAGGAACATGTCCCCCAGTGTCGCGAAACAACCGGAAGAACAGCACCACCATAGCATGACATATCATGCGGAGCCACGACTGGTCGGGCGGGGATAATCACTGCCCTGATCATGCTTTGTGAAAGTCACTGAGCCGGGCTAGCACCGAGTCATGGACCCGGCCGTTGCTGGCTGCGCAGGTGCGGTGGCGGGGCGGCTCACCGTTGTAGATCAGCGGTGCACCGCCGATCGAGGTCACACGCCCACCGGCCTCTTCCACCAACAGGTGACCGGCGCAAATATCCCAGTCGCTCTTTGGCCACACACTGGCGGTTGCGTCAAAGCGACCGGCAGCTACCAGCGCAAATTTATAGGCGATAGATGAAACAGTGCGGACCGTGCAGCTGGAAAAAAGTTCCGGCCACCCGGCTTCACGATGTTCCGAACGACTGGCGAGAATGTGCAGGTCGGTTTCGCCGGTGGCCTCGGTAACCGCAATGGGGTTGCCGTTGAGCCGCGCGCCGCCGCCTAGACTGGCCAGGAACAGCTCTTCGTTGGCCGGGTTGAATACGGCGGCGACAACGGGTTTTCCGTTTTCCACAAGCGCTACCGAGACGGCAAACTCTGGAATGTTCTTGAGATAGCTGTTGGTGCCGTCGATGGGGTCGACCACCCAGGTTCGCTTACACGTCAGTCGCGATCCGTCATCCGCAGTTTCCTCAGACAGCCAGCCATAATCCGGCCGTGCCGTCATCAGTTGCTCATGGAGAATTGCGTCAACTTCGTGATCGGCCTCGCATACGGGGTGGTGCTCGGTTTTCTGCCAGACTTTCTGATCCGTGCCGAACCGCGCCAGCGCGGCCGCGCCACCTGCTTCAACGGCGCCGGTTAGCAGTGCCAGGTCGTCGGCATAGGATGAAAGTGATTCGCTCACTGTCCGGCCACCGTCATGCCGTCGACGCGAACGGTCGGCGCGTCGATACCGTAGTGGAACACCAGATCATCCGCCGGCGTGAGCCCCAGGAACATGTCTTTCAGGTTACCGGCAATGGTGACTTCGCTCACCGGCTCACCAAGTTTTCCGTTCTCGATCATGAAGCCCGAAGCGCCCCGGCTGTAATCGCCGGTCACGCCGTTAACGCCCATGCCGATCAACTCGGTTACATAAAAACCGGTCGCAATATCGGCCATCAGATCATCCGGGCTGATGGTGCCGGCCTGCATGTAGAGATTGGTTGGTGCCGGGGACGGTGGGCCGGATGTGCCGCGTGATGCGTGGCCGGTGGTCTGGCTGCCCAGTTGGCGGGCGGCTCGCGAATCAAGGAGCCAAGTGGTTAGCACACCGCCGGCAATAATCTCGCGCGGTTTGGTGGCAACACCCTCGCCGTCAAACGGGCGTGATCGCAGGCCCCTGACGCGGTGGGGGTCATCAAGGATGGTCACTGCCGGGCTGAAGACTGCCTTATCAAGGCTTTCCATCAAATAGCTGGTGCCACGCGCGATCGCCGAGCCGGATATAGCGCCTGAAAGGTGTCGTAACAGTCCACCAGAAGCGCGCGGATCGTAAACAATCGGCACCTGACCGGAATTTATCTTGCGCGGCCCGAGGCGGCGCACAGTGCGCTCCCCCGCTCGCCGACCGATATCAGCGGCGGCATCGAGGTCAGCCTTGTGGCAAGTGCTGGAATAATCGTAGTCACGTTCCATCTCAGTGCCTGTGCCCGCAAGAACCGAGGCGCTGACCGAGTGCCGCGTGGCGGCGTATCCGCCGACAAAACCGTGTGAAGTGGCCAGTAATGCTCGGGTCATCCCATACCCCGCAGTGCCGCCTTCAGAATTAGTCACGCCGTCTACAGCGCGGGCAGCGTCCTCGGCCTCGCGCGCCATGTCCAGCAAGTCGCGGGCATCTGGCTCGATCTCATCTACCAGGTCGAGGTCACGCCAGTTGGATGCCAGTCGCGTCTGGTCTGCCAGGCCACAGTAAGGGTCTTCCGGCACCGCCCGCGCCATGGCCAGAGCGCGCTCCACCAGTTCGGCGACGGCGCTTTGCGATATGTCACTGCTGGAGACGGACGCCTGCTGTTGACCAATAAACACCCGAAGGCCCATGTCCTGGCCTTCCGAACGTTCGAGGTCTTCCGGGTTGCCAAGGCGGCAACTGGCGCTGAGCGAAGTGCCTTCGAGCAATACGGCATCGGCGCTGTCGGCACCGCCTTTGGCAGCGAGCTCAAGGGCATGACCGAGCAGGGCCTCGTGACTTGGTCGTGTGGCGGTCATGGGTCTCTGGTATCCGCGCTGATTAATGTGTTGGGCGTGACCCTCTATCGGGCATGAGCCACGCTATGCGACGCATATATAGGGTCTCCCACGCCGGGTTGCCAGCGTGGGCGTCGCCGAGCCTTGGCAAGTAAGGCCTGTTACCAGATGGGCTTGCCGCTGCCGGGTAGTCCCAGCGCGGCCCATTTTTTTGAAACCTGATCGATCACATCATCGCTCATGCGGATCTTGCGACCCCACTCACGGTGGGTCTCCGGGGGCAATTTGCTGGTCGCGTCGAGGCCGATTTTGGAGCCAAGGCCGGATTCCGGGCTGGCAAAATCGAGATAGTCGATTGGCGTATTCTCTACGACGGTGATATCGCGGCCCGGGTCCATGTTGGTGGAGACCGCCCACATCACGTCCTTCCAGTCCCGCGCGTTGATGTCGGCATCGACGACGATGACCCATTTTGTGTACATGAACTGCCGCAAATAAGACCACACGCCCATCATCACCCGCTTGGCATGGCCCGGATATGCCTTCTTCATGGACACCACGGCAATCCGATAGCTGCATCCTTCCGGCGGCAGCCAGAAGTCGATGATCTCGGGAAACTGCTGACGGATCAGCGGTACGAATACCTCATTCAGCGCTTCGCCGAGGATGCTGGGTTCATCCGGTGGTCGGCCGGTATAGGTTGAAAGATAGATCGGGTCGCGGCGCATGGTGATGGCAGAGACTGTGAATACCGGAAACTGCTCGATCGAATTGTAGTAGCCGGTATGGTCCCCGTAGGGTCCTTCATCGCGATAATCTTCAAGGCTCACGTGGCCTTCAATGACAATTTCCGCCTCCGCCGGCACTTCCAGCGGCACCGTCTTGCATGGCACCAGCTCAACCTTCTGGCCACGTAGCAGGCCGGCAAACTGATATTCTG
>JABJCZ010000129.1 GCA_018668475.1 Alphaproteobacteria bacterium
AAGTGCTGCTCCTCGTCGATGATCACTAGGCCCAGATCACTGAACTGGACACTTTTTGCCAGCAGCGCATGGGTGCCGATCACGATATCGATATCGCCCTCGGCCAAGCGGTCCTTAATCTCGTTTGCCGCCTTGCCCGCAACCAGCCGCGAGAGCTGCGCGACCTTGACCGGCAGGGTCTTGAAGCGTTCGACAAAATTTGCGTAATGCTGGCGCGCCAGCAGGGTCGTCGGCACAAGCACCGCCACCTGCTTGCCGGCCATGGCCACCGCAAAGGCCGCCCGCAACGCAACCTCGGTCTTGCCGAACCCGACATCACCACAAATCAACCGATCCATCGGCGTGCCAGCGCCGAGGTCACTGAGCGTCTCATTGATGGCTGTGGCCTGATCATCCGTTTCGACATAGGGAAAATTCGCACAGAAAGCTTCGTAAGCGCCGGCGTCCACTTCCAGAACAGGGGCCTTATGGGTCAAGCGGGCCGCCGCCGTTCTGATCAGCTCATCGGCCATTTCCCGCACGCGCTTCTTGAGACGCGACTTACGGGCCTGCCAACTGATTCCGCCGAGCTTGTCGAGACTGACGACCTTGTCTGCCGCCCCGTAGCGCGACAGCAAGTCAATATGCTCGACCGGCAAAAACAACTTGTCGCCGCCATCATAAACCAGCCGCAGACAATCATGCGGCGCATCGCCGACCTCAACTGTGATCAGACCATCGTAGCGGCCAATTCCATGGTCCACATGAACGACAAAATCGCCTTCCGCTATCTCCGAGGTGTCCGCAATGAAGGTTTCGGCCCGAATTCGTCGACGCTTCTGGCCACGATTCAACCGGCTGCCGAGAATATCCTGCTCGGCGATGATGGACAGACCCGAACCTTTGAATCCACGTTCCAGTGGCAGTACCACCAGGCCGCTGATCCCTTTGGGCAGCGCGGCGACGTCCGCCCATCCCTCGATAACCTGACAGGGGCCAATTTCGTTTTCATCCAGAAGCCGTCTCAACCGCTCCCGTGTGCCCGCGCTCCAGGCCGCGATCAATACGGTGGACCCGGCTTTGTGGGCACTGGATATATGAGCGGCCAGCGCGCCATACAGGTACTCCGTGCCGCGTTTTCGCTCGGCCGCGAAATCCCGCGCGGGACGCGCATCAACAGAAACCTGATGCTCGCTATCTCCCTCGGTAAAGGGTACGCATATGCCCACGGGCCGCCCGGCAAGGCACGCCGCCAACGCCTCACCGTCGAGATACAATGTCTCGGGAGGCAGGGCGTGATAGGTCGGCGAATCGAGCCCGCCCTCCCTGCCGGTGCCCGATGCCGCTGTTGTCCGCGCTTGATAGTAATCGGCGATGGCCTCAAAGCGGTCATCCCGCGCCTGTTCGGCCATGTGGTCCAGAATGATGGGGCCGGCAGCCACATAGTCAAACACTGTCTCCAGCGTTTCGTGGAACAACGGCAGCCAATGTTCCATGCCGGGATACCGGCGCCCGGCAGATACGGCCTCAAACAGCGGATCAGTTGCCGTCACTGCACCGAACTGGCTGCGGTATCCCGCCTTGAACTGCTCAATGGACGTCTCGTTCAGCGGCGCTTCTCCCACTGGTCCAATTTCGAATGATGCGACAGCCTCAATACTGCGCTGCGTGAGTGGATCAAAGGTCTTGATGGATTCGACGTCATCGCCAAACAGGTCAATACGCAGCGGCTCCTCAGCATCGCTCGGAAACACATCCAGTAGGCCACCACGAGATGCGTACTCACCGGCCTCCATCACGGTCCCGGCCCGTGTATAGCCATTGTTCTCCAGAAACCCGATGAGATCTTCGGGCTCAATTTGCTTTCCTGTCGTTACGGCAAAAACCGCGCGTTCAAGCTCAGCCCGCGGCGGTACCCGTTGCAGCATCGCATTGACCGTCGTCAACAAGACGGTCGGCCCCTCGCCCAACTTCAACAGTTGGCCAAGGGCAGACAGGCGCTGGCTGACGATATCAGCTCGTGGAGAAACGCGATCAAACGGCAGGCAATCCCACGCCGGCAGTACGATCCGCTTAATATCAGCTGCATAAAAGCTCAGACCTTCGGCAACCCGCTGCATACGAGCGTCATCCCGAGCCACATATATGATCGGTCCCGCGCCAGTTGTCCTGGCATCGCGTGCAATACCGGCGAGCCACATCGCGTCATAGCCCTCCGGCACACCGCCGATGCGGGAAACTCCCGACTTGTCCAGCCGGCAGGCACGAAGCGTCATCATATTGGGTGGTGTCACGATTGGTGACGTTCCGTCACGTAGGCCTGAAGCCGGGCCATCAAGGGCGTATCGAATGCCGCCGGCACAGGGTCCCGCCCAATAATCCAGTCGAGAATTTGCGGATCATGGGCACCATCAAGCAAGTCTTCGGCCTGACTGAGCTCGTCTTCACCCAGCGAACCGCCGTGTTCGGCCACAAACCCGCCAAAGAGAATGTCCGTCTCTTTGATGCCGGTATGTGAGGTCCGGTAGCGCAAACGATTGCGCCGAATATCAATGTCGTGTGTCATAGCCTGTCTGACTGCCTTGCAAGGAGGGGCGAATATATCCATGTGTTCCCGCCCGTTCCACCCGAGAACGGCTCTGCGGCATATTGGCAGCCGGGCCTGAGGGCGCTAGCCTCGCCACATTATGCGTCCAGAGATTCTCAATCCACTGTTTGCCACCGTCGATGTCCTGCCCGGCGTCGGTCCCCGTATCGCCAAAGCCATAGGGCGTATCAGCGGCGAAAGAGTGGTTGACCTACTATGGCATCTGCCATCCAGCATCGTCGACCGGCGCTACTCACCAAGCCTGGCTGAGGCGCGCGCCGGCACCGTGGCGACCCTCACCGTCACCATCGACCGGCATGATAAGCCGCGCACCAAGCGCCTGCCCTACCGGGTTCACTGCTCCGATGAGACTGGCGCGATTGCGCTGGTATTCTTTCATCCGCGGGCGGATTGGCTGGCCAAAACGCTGCCCATTGGCGAACGCAGGGTCATCAGCGGCCAGCTGGAGCAATATGGCGACGCCCTGCAAATGGCTCACCCTGACCACATTGTGCCTGAGTCCGAGGCCGCGTCGGTGCTGATTGCAGAACCAGTTTACCCGCTGACTGCCGGCCTCACCCCGAAACCGCTGCGCCGCGCGATCGATGCAGCAATTGAGCGTGCACCTCATCTTGAAGAGTGGCAGGACGCCGCCTGGCTGCGCCAGAATAGCTGGCCCACATGGAATGAGGCCCTTCATCGCGTCCACCGCCCAGATACCGAAGGTGACCTGATACCCGGCACACCGTGGCGAGACCGCCTCGCCTACGACGAGTTGCTGGCCAACCAGCTGGCACTAAGCTTGGTGCGGGCAGCGTTGAAGCGGGGTCCAGGTCGATCTATCAAGGGCACTGGCGACCTGCGGGAGCGGGTCAGTGAACACCTTTCCTTCGCCCTGACCGCCGGCCAGCGCGGCGCAATCGCTGAAATTGACGCCGACATGGAGGCCAGCGGCCGCATGCTCCGTCTTCTCCAAGGAGACGTCGGTAGCGGTAAAACAATTGTCGCCCTGTTTGCCATGTTGAGCGCGGTCGAACGCGGCGCCCAGACCGCGCTGATGGCGCCGACCGAAATTCTCGCCCGCCAGCATTTTGCGACTCTTTCGGCCATGCTGGAACCCGCAGGCATTACATGCGCCTTGCTCACCGGTCGCGAACGCGGCAAATCTCGTGCCGCGTTGCTTGCCCGCCTGGCCGATGGCGAAATTCCGGTGATCGTCGGCACGCACGCCCTGTTTCAGGACGACGTCGAATTTCAGGATCTCGCGCTGGTCGTTGTCGATGAACAACACCGCTTCGGCGTCCACCAGCGGCTTACGTTAACCGACAAGGGGACAGGCACCGACGTGTTGGTGATGACCGCAACCCCAATTCCCCGAACACTGATGCTAACTGCCTATGGCGACATGGAAGTCTCTCGCCTGATGGAAAAACCGCCCGGGCGTGCGCCAGTGGAAACCAGGGTGATGCCACTGGAGCGCCTGCAAGATGTTATTTCCGCAGTCAGGCGTGCGACCGGTTCGGGCGCTCGGGTCTATTGGGTTTGCCCACTGGTAGAGGATTCCACCCTGGTCGATCTCGCTGCCGCCGAAGACCGGCACGCCGGCCTGAAAGAGCTGTTCGGCGACCAGGTAGGTCTCATTCATGGCCGAATGAAAGCCGCGGACAAAGATGCTGCCATGTCTGCATTTGCCGCCGGTGATATCCAGGTTCTGGTGGCAACGACCGTGATTGAAGTCGGTGTCGATGTCCCCGATGCCACCGTAATGATCATCGAACACGCGGATCGCTTCGGGCTTTCCCAACTGCACCAATTGCGCGGTCGTGTCGGGCGTGGCGGCAAACCAGGCACCTGCCTGCTTCTCTACAAGGCGCCGCTCACCGAGACCGCGCGTGCC
>JABJCZ010000130.1 GCA_018668475.1 Alphaproteobacteria bacterium
CAATCAGTCGACATACATTCCGGTGGGCGCGGAGCATCAACTTGAAAACAATGGTGACGACCCCCTCGTTGTCATCGAGGTTCAGACCGGCGACTACCTGGGTGAGGATGATATCGTCCGGTTGGAAGACCGTTACGGCCGCGATTAATTTCGTGTCCTGACTGTCAGGATCGCCCGCTGCCAAACCGTTTGATGCCGAACCGTGGTATCGGCGTTTCGCCGGCCCGCCAGCGTTGAAATATGTAAAGCCCGGCGGTTGCTATGAGCGCCGCTGCCTGAATCATCTCGCGTGCGATACCGATGGGATCCGCCAGCAGAGACGGGCGGAAAAGTATGAGGCAGAGCCCCAACAGAACAAGCCGCGCCAAAATCCCGCTACGCGCTGCGAAGAACCCTTGCAAGGCTGCGGCGAAAGTAAACATCGCCGCCAGTGATGCCACGAATATCCAGAGTATCCGGAGCGGGTTGTCGATCCAGACTGTATGCCCACTGGCGTCGACGCCGTCGATCATCAGTAGTTCCAGATTGAACAAAAACACGAACGGCAAAATGGCGGTGCGCAGGTCGTAACTGAAACCCTGAAGGCCGGTGCGGATGGGGTCGGATTTTGCAATGGCCGCCGCGGCATAGGCCGCAAGGCCGACGGGCGGTGTGTCGTCGGCCAGTATTCCGAAATAGAATACGAACAGGTGCGCTGCGATGAGAGGGAATATCAGGCCGGCGTCGCCGCCCAGGCTGACAATCACCGGCGCGGTCAATGTCGCCATAATAATGTAATTGGCGGTGGTCGGCAGGCCCATGCCGAGGATCATGCTGGTGATCGCAGTCAGGATCAGCATAATCCAGACGCTGCCGCCAGAAACCGTCCCTATGAGATTGACAAAGCGGCCAACCAGGCCGGTCGAAGTGACGACGCCGACGATGATGCCAGCGGTCGCGGTGGCGACGCCAACCGCAATCATGTTGCGCGCGCCATTGATCAACCCGTCAATGATATCGCGCAGGCCATCCATCGCCGTGCGTCGCAGCAGGGTCGGCAGGGCGTGGACCTCCTCGCCATGCCTGCGATGGTAGAGCCAGGCGAGATAGGCGATGACGGGGCGCTGGATGAGCATGATCACTGCGAGCGATTCAATGGCGAGCAGGGCTGCAGTGATAGATGAGCGACGCAGCACGACCAGGTAAACCATCAGGACAATGACGGGGACCAGGTAATGCAGGCCGCGCAGGACGGTTTTACCAAAGCGCGGGAGTTCGGAGCGGGGTATCGGCGCAATGTTCAGTTTTCGCGCCTCAAGGTGCACTACGTAAAACAACGTGATGTAGGAAATTAGCGCGGGAATGATAGCGGCGCGCACGACATCGAGATAAGGAATGCCGATAATCTCGGCCATTATGAATGCGGCGGCACCCATCACCGGCGGCATTAATTGTCCGTTGGTCGAGGCGGCGACTTCCACGGCGGCAGCCTTGTGCGCAGGCAGGCCGGCCCGTTTCATCAGCGGTATGGTGAACGTGCCGGTGGTAACGGTATTGGCAATCGAGGAGCCTGAGACCAGTCCTGTCAGACCTGAGGCAACGACGGCGGCCTTGGCAGGCCCACCCCGCATCCATCCCAGACTTGAGAATGCGACATCGATAAAATAACGCCCGGCACCGGCCCGGTCGAGTAGAGCGCCAAAGAGTACAAACAGAAAGACGAAGCTGGTCGACACTCCAAGCGGCACCCCGAAGATACCGCTGTCGGCGAGGTATTGATCGTTGATGACATATTCGAGCGGAATGCCACGGTGCCTCAAAAACTCCGGCATGTAGGGCCCGGCAAAACTGTAGGCGAGAAAGATGATTGCGAGGATCGGCAGGGCCGCGCCGAGCGCCCGCCGGGCAGCTTCCAGCAACAGCAGGATCATGGCGACGCCAACCCATACGTCGGTATCGCTGGGAATACCCTGGCGCGTGACGATGCCTTTGTAGTCCCACCAGATATACAGCGCCGCAGCGGTGCCGAGCACACCGAGAATTACGTCGGTGATCGGAATATAGGAGCGGTTGGAGCGGTGTGACTGAAACAAGCCAATGCGTTGAAACAGGCGCGCCCAAAGCGGCGGTTGGTCGGACTTAAAGGAGGGGTAGGCGAGGTAGACGAGCATTATGGCAAAGGCCAGGTGCCACGAACGGGCAATGATCGCGTTGACCGGCACATAGGCGATATAGAGCTGGTAACCGGACCAGGCCAAGCAGAGGCCGGTGATCGCCCATCGCGACAGCCAGTACGCCGGGATGCGCGGGCCGGTCTCGTTTAGCGCAATGTCCTCCGCTGCTGCGCTGCCGTCGGCCGGGCCTTCAGACTTCTTCCGGGTCATGCGGGGCAGGGCTCCAGAGGCGTTGTGTTGATCACGGCCGTCGTCAGGCACAAACGAACAGGGGCGGCATCGCCGCCCCTGCCTGGGTCAAGATAGACGAGTCGACGTCATTTCCAGCCGCGCTCGCGGTAATATTTCAGAGCGCCCGGGTGCAACGGAGCACTCAGCCCCTGGAGCATGGATTCGGGCGACAGGACGCGAAATGCCTTGTGGGCGCCCCGCAGTTCATCGAGATGCTCGAACACACCTTTGACAAGCGCGTAAATCATCTCATCCGACGTGTTCTCGCTGGTGACCACCGTCGCGGTTACAGCATAGGTTTCCACCCCCTGATCGACACCGGTGTATGTGCCTGCCGGAATAGTGGTCATCACATAGTAGGGCCGCTCATTGACGTAGTCGCGAATGGCAGCCGAGTTGATCGGCACGATGGCGAGATCAGTTGAATTGGCGGGCTCTTCAATGGCCGCTGCCGGATTACCAACAGTGTAGAAGAAGGCGTCAATTTTCCGGTCCACCAGCGCGCGGCTGGCTTCCTGCTGCTGCAGGCCCTGAGCGTCAATGTCGGTTTCGCTGTCAATTCCATGCAGGCGCAACACGTCTTCCGCATTGCCGCGCTGGCCAGACCCCGGGTTGCCGATATTTACAACCTTGCCCTTGAGGTCAGCGACGGACGAAATGCCGGCGTCCTTGCGCGTGACCAGAAGAACGGTTTCCGGGTGCATGCTGAACAGGCTGCGCAGTCCGCCCTGGGGCTTGCCCTCGAACTCGCCCATGCCGTTGGCGGCTTCATAGTTGCGATCCGACTGGGCGACACCGACATCCAGCAGGCCCCGCTCGACAGCACGGATGTTGAACACCGAACCGAGTGCCGGGCGACCAACGCAGTTGTAATTGTCGCCGTCGTATTTGTTGAGCAGATTACAGACGTGCAGGGCGACTTGATAATAGACGCCTGTTACGGACCCTCCACCAATGAGGATGTCCTGTCCGGCCCTGGCTGGTTGCGTAGCGACCAGGCCGCTGAGAAAAACCGCACCAACTGCGGCAAGAATGGCTCTGCGGGCAATCATTGCACACCTCCCTCTCATCTGTTTCCCCCGGGTTCGGCAACGCTCGGAAAGCGCGCTCCCGCTGGCTTGTTTATTGTGCTGAATGAAAACCCTATCTGCTGGGTAGCGTGGGTTCAACCCGCCCGTCGATTGTTATCTGAAGCGGGATGCGGGTTGGCCTCTCCCAGGCAAGGTATGTTGGCCTTCGGCCAAAGCGGGTACAATCGGGCTGAATCACGTGCCAGCCTCGAAGATGAATGGGTCTCCCATGTCTCCACCGGACGATCAGGAAACAGAAATTCACGGCCATCCCGAACGCATCGATTCGCTGTTGCCGGATGAAATGGCACTGCGCGCCGAGGCGATCGGCGAAAAAAAGGCGCAACTAGATCTGTTGCGGTTATTCGCTCTGGCCGTGCTGGCGGGCGCGTTCATCAGTTTCGGTGCCATGTTTGCAACCGTCGCGGCGGCGGGCGCAGAAGGTGTTTTGCCCTACGGCGTGACGCGGGTGCTGGTTGGGGTGGTGTTCTCGCTCGGGCTGGTTCTGGTCATCGTTGGCGGCGCCGAGCTGTTCACCGGCAATGCGCTCATTGTAATGGGTTGGGCGGCGCGGCGGGTCTCAACGGTGTCGGTCCTGCGCAATTGGGGAATCGTCTATGTCGGCAATATGGTGGGCGCCATATCCACCGCTGGCCTCATATTTTTGTCCGGGCAGCACGAATTTGGCGACGGCTCGGTTGGGCGAGTGGCGCTTGCCACTGCAGATGCGAAAGGCGGCCTCGGATTCGGCCAGGCCTTAGCCCTCGGCGTCCTATGCAATGTGTTGGTTTGTCTAGCGGTTTGGCTGTCCCTGAGTGCCCGCACGACATTTGGCAAGATTATGGCCATCGTGCCGCCGACTGCCGCGTTCGTAGCTGGCGGATTCGAGCATTCCATCGCGAACATGTATTTCATGCCGCTGGCACTGTTCATCAAAGCCGGGGGCAGCGAAGGGTTCTGGCAGCTGAGCGGGGTAATGCCGGCAGATTATCCAATGCTCGGCTGGGGCCGGTTCGTACTCAATCTGGTGCCAGTGACCATTGGTAATATTATTGGTGGGGGCGGGCTGGTTGGCGCGGTGTACTGGTTCGTCTATCTGCGCGCGCGTAAACTGCGTTGATCACGGCCTGGCGCGGGCTACTTGATGAGTTTGGAAAGCGCTTTGAATTCGTCCGTGCCCGCAACTTCCAACCACTCGAATATGACCATTTCAGTGGTTACGCAGGTCGCGCCCATTGCGGCCATTCGTGAGATTGCGGCGTCCCGATTTGCCGCCGTGCGAGAGCCGCAGGCATCTGTCACCAGATAGACATCACTGCCTTGCGCCATCAGGTCGGCCACGGTTTGCAGAACACACACATGCGTTTCCGTGCCACAAATGATGGCCTGATTTCGCCCAGATTTCCGCCAATTATCAACATGCTTGGTCACATCGGCGTTTTTCCC
Source organism: Alphaproteobacteria bacterium (assembly GCA_018668475.1). Lineage (GTDB taxonomy): Bacteria > Pseudomonadota > Alphaproteobacteria > UBA828 > UBA828 > JABJCZ01. The sequence goes on from JABJCZ010000130.1 coordinate 4,901, forward strand.
CGCACTAAAAGTTAGCTTACTAAATATTTCCGTAGAATTGCCGCATTTCTGTTTGATTTCGGGGATCGTCGGGCCCAAACCACGCGGGTATTGCTCCGTAACCAGCGCTGGAATGTCGAGGGCTGCAGCGCCATCAAGCAATATGCCGGCCTGCTTGGTGATTTCATCGCCGCCGTTGATCGCCGGCTGCAGCCGTTCCTGCAGGTCAACAATGACAAGCCCGCTCCGGGCGGCGGACATCAACATGGCATCGGCATCGGGTCGTTCTCCTATTGTGAGGCGCGAAAATTAGGGTCGCGCAAAGATGCCTCGCAGACAAGGGCCATTGCCCTTCGGCGATCTCCCATCTACCGCAGATAATCGGGTGTAATTTCCTTAGAGTCATACATTCACATCATCGTCCAAATCAGGACGTGACGATGAGCGATCGACGGCTGAATATTCATAATTATCAGCAAGTTGGGAATCTATACACCGCCCGGTGTGGATAACTCTGACATTGTGGACAAATGAAATATCGCCTTTGCTTCAAATAGATACTTCATTAACCAGTTATGTATCGGCTATATTCAACTTAACACTTTGATATAACATGGTTTAGACGCAACTATGAGAAGTATTGTGCTGACATAATTTCTCCTATTGATTCGCGCCCAAAAACCGTTTTCATTGGTTCGACCACCTGTCATAGTGACCTCATTCAAGTGATGAAATGTGGGTAAATCAGGGGAAGACGGAGATGTCGCTGAAGGTGGCGATCGTTGGTGCTGGCCCGGCCGGTTTTTACACGGCAGACGCACTTTTGAAGTCCGAATCCGAGTGCGAAATTGACATTATCGAGCGTCTTCCCTGCCCGTACGGGCTCATTCGCTTTGGTGTCGCACCGGATCACGAGAAAACCCGCAACGTATCCCGCGCCTTTGCCCGTACGCTGGAAAATCCTGCTGTGCGTTACTTCGGCAACGTCGAGGTTGGCCGCGATATCTCAATTGAAGAGTTGCAGGACGCCTATGACGCCGTGGTGCTGACCGTTGGCGCTGGCCGGGATCGCCCGCTTGGCCTGAAAGGCGACGACAAGGCTGGGGTCTATGGCTCCGCCAGTTTTGTAAACTGGTATAATGGTCACCCGGACGCGGTGGATCTTGCGCCCGACCTTTCAACGCCTGCTGCATTGGTGATCGGTGTTGGCAATGTCGCCATTGACGTGGCCCGGGTTCTGCTCAAAACCCCCGAAGAAATGGCGGCGACTGACCTAGCCGGTCACGCTGCCCAAGCAATTCATGCGGCGCCCATCAAAGATGTATACATGGTCGCCCGCCGTGGCCCGTCAGAAGCCAAATTTACGAACGTCGAGTTACGTGAGATGGGCGAGCTGGCAGAAGCGGTGCCGCAGGTCGACGCGTCGGTGATCCCCGATGAGGTTGAGGGGGACATGTCGGACCGGGACCGCCGTGTGCGAGAGAAGAATCTCGGCACATTGCGGGAATTTGCGGTGCGTGAGGCTGGTGAAAAGCCGAAGCGGGTGCACTTTGTGTTTTGCGCGCAGCCAACCGAAATTCTCGGTGACGGCCGAGTCGCAGCGGTTCGACTGGAACGCACCCGGATGGAACAGGGCCGCCCCGTTGCGACAGGGGAATTTTTCGAGGTGCCTTGCGGGCTCGTGGTTGCGGCCACCGGCTATCGTTCCGACCCGGTTCCCGGCGCGCCGTTTGATGACGAGCGCGGCATTATTCCCAATGACGACGGGCGGGTTGCCGAGCGCCTCTATACGGCAGGCTGGGTTAAACGTGGACCATCCGGCGTGATTGGCACCAATAAGATTGATGGCCAGGCGACCGCCAAAATTGTGTTGGAAGACTTGGGCGCGGGTGCGGGCCGGCCGGGCCGGGCGCAGTTGCTGTCGGTTCTCGATGGGCGCAACGTTAGAATCGTCAATTACGCCGATTGGCAGCGCATTCAGGCCGCTGAGGAGGCTGCGGCATCTGGCGATGCGCCGCGGGCCAAATTCTGCAATGTTTCCGAGATGTTGGCTGTGCTCGACAGCGATTCTGCAGCAGCTGAATAAGCCTGAACAAGTCACATTATCCGGCGCAGCTGGTTGCCAAGGTGGACGCGTCATACACAGAGGTCTATGTAATATCCCGAAGAATCAAGCCAAGGTTTTCGAGGACTGATTCGGGCTGCGTACTCCGGCCCGGTATTGATATCTCAAATGGAGCAAGATTGAACCATG
>JABJCZ010000131.1 GCA_018668475.1 Alphaproteobacteria bacterium
AGCGAATTTTCGTTTCGCGCTATGTCGCCCTTGTTTGATACGCAGTCGTTTGCAGTGGCCGGCGAGCCAGATGCAGACGGGCCTGCGGTTAAGGTCTGGGCCGCCGATGCGAGCGGCGGGCTGGCGTCTCAGGGAATAGTTACGTTCGCCTGAGTACGGCGCGATCAGTTTACGAAAAAAGCCCCGGCGCGATCAGGCACCGGGGCTCTTTTTGTCTTGGTTTGACGTCGACTAACTGTCCATGACTTCTTTCAGGAACGATTCCATTTCCGCCGACAGTGTCTCAGCATGGCCGCTGAGTGCGCCGGTTGCCACCTGCAGCTCCGCCGCAGCTTCCCCCGACTGTTGAGCTGTAGAAGCAACTTCGGTGATGTTGCTCGATACTTCCTGCGTGCCGGAAGCAGCCTGCTGGACGTTGGATGAAATTTCGCCGGTTGCCGCCCGCTGCTCTTCAACGGCGGAGGCCACACCGGTGGAAATTTCACTGATATTGTTAATGGTCGTCCCAATGCCGCCAATGGCGCCAACAGCATCTTCAGTTGCTGTCTGCAGTGCACCAATCTGAGCCGCGATTTCTTCGGTAGCCTTTGCGGTCTGATTGGCGAGGCTCTTGACCTCGTTAGCGACGACGGCAAAGCCTTTGCCGGCTTCACCAGCGCGGGCGGCCTCAATCGTGGCGTTCAGGGCCAGCAGATTGGTCTGCGAGGCAATGTCGCTGATGAGCGAAACCACTTCGCCGATTTTCTGTCCGGCTTCCGATAGGCCCTGCACGGTGTGGTTCGTGCGCTCGGCCTCGGTCACGGCGTCCTGAGCAATGCGGTTGGACTCGTCTACCTGCCGGGCGATCTCACCAATGGATGCGGCAAGTTCTTCGGCGGCTGATGCGACCGTTTGCACGTTTGATGTTGCTTCTTCGGCAGCGGCTGCCACTGCGGCACTGCGTTCTGACGTGGTCGCAGCTGCACTGGACACGTTGCCTGAAATGCCGTCGAGCTGGGTTGCGGTGGAGGAAATGCCGGTCACAGCTTCCTTCACAGTGTCGATCATGCGCAACTGGCTGGTAATCAGCGACCAGACAACTGCCGGGCCGAGATAGTTGCCCTCGCTGTCCATAATGGCGCTGACCTTGAGATTCATTTTCTCTTCGCCCAGCGAAATATCGGCGTTGTACGGAAGGTTCCGTGGATCGCCGAGAATACGCCGCTGATGGTCCGGTGCCTTGTGGAAGACGTCGATTGACGAGCCGACCATTTCGTCCACGCGAATGGGCAGAAGGTGCTCAATGGTTTTGAGCGTCCGCCGGGCGGTCTCGTTCATGTAGGTAATTTTGAATTCGTCGAGGTGATCGGCCATCATCACGTTGACCGGGATGACATCCATCATCAACTGAAAAAGAGCGAGTTGCGTTTCGCTGTCGGTTCCCCGGGTTCCTGTGACCTCTGCTTCAACTTCTTCACTGACTTTTCGCGCTGTCCCAAACATTTCCTAGCTACCTCCGTTGTTACCCCTTGTCCGCGAGTGGTGCGTGGACCGGTTTAAGATAAATCTGCCGCTTTCAGCTGCGTTCAGGCGCTGACTAGCTAAAGGAGAGTTCGAGCCCCGCTCCCAGGCAGGTTCCAAGTTAATCTGAGGGGGATACTGAGGTATTCGAGTAAATATTGTGTGAAATCAATGGGTTACTATGTGTTTACACAATGTGGGGTCGTCAGTCATCGCTGTGACCAGAGAAAATCTAAGTAAAAACAGTACGTTAAATCACGTAGCCTTATTGTGGATGTGGTCTTTCTTTGGTGTATAAGTGGAAATACGTAAACGGGCGTTAAGTATATCGGGGGACTGAAGCCGGATTTTCCGACCAAAAACTGAAATTTTTTCAAAAAAAATCCCCGCCACCGGAATCTGATCTCCAGTGGCGGGGCGTTTTGGGTCGAGTTGGCTCTTAGTTATGCAGCCCGAACGTCACTCAGGAAGGTCTCTACCTCCTTGCCAAGCATATCGGCCTGGGTGGAAAGCTCAGCGGAAGCCGAGCGCATCTCGCCCGCGGCTGCGCCGGTCTCTTGAGCCGCCTGACTGACGTTCTCGATGTTGGTGGAAACTTCCTGGGTTCCCGTCGCAGCCTGCTGCACACTGGATGAGATCTCGCCGGTCGCCGCGCGCTGCTCTTCTACAGCCGAGGCCACGGTGGTCGAGATGCCGTTCATCTTTTCGATGATGCTGCCAATGCCTTCAATGGCCTGAACAGCTTCGTCCGTTGCTGTCTGCAAGGTGCCGATCTGACTTGCGATCTCGTCGGTTGCCTTGCCGGTCTGGTTGGCTAGGCTCTTGACCTCGGAGGCCACCACCGCAAAGCCCTTGCCGGCTTCACCGGCACGCGCTGCTTCGATGGTCGCGTTCAGCGCCAGCAAGTTGGTCTGCGACGCGATGTCGCTGATCATGCTGACAACATCACCAATCTTCTGGCCGGCTTCCGAAAGGCCCTGCACGGTCTCGTTAGTGCGCTGGGCTTCACGGACGGCGTCCTGAGCGATGGTGGTTGGTTCGGCGACCTGGCGGGCAATTTCACCGATGGAGGAGGACAATTCCTCAGCCGCTGAGGCGACGGTTTGAACGTTGGAAGTTGCCTGGGTTGAGGCCGATGCGGCAGAAGCACTCTGCTGCGAGGTCTGTTCGGCGGTGCTCGCCATCGACGTCGCTGTTGCTTCAGCTTCGGTCGCAGCAGAACTCACGGCACTCACAATGGCCGACACTGCCTTATCGAAAGTTTCGCACATTTCGTCCACACGTTTGCCACGGGCCGCAGTTGTCGCTTGTTGAGCAGCCTGCGCCTTGCCTAGGCGGTCGGTTTCAATGGCGTTCTCCTTGAACACCTGCACTGCAGCCGCCATGTCGCCAATTTCATCGACACGGTTCTGGCCCGGAATATCAACCTCGCGGTTGCCAGCAGCCAACTCACGCATTGCGGTGGTCATCGCGGTTACCGGCTTGGAAATGCCACGGGCAATCCAGAGACCGAAGAGTGTTACGCCGATCAACACTGCAATCGCCACCATGAGCATGATATTGCGCATGTGGGCTACCGGCGCCATGACTTCTGCAAGGTCTTTCTCGGCAAGGATGACCCATTCGGTTCCCATGAAAGCGATGGTCCCGTATGCGGAGACAACGTCAACGCCGCGATAATCTTCGCCGGTCATCACGCCGGACTGACCTTCAAATGCTGCGGTTACCGGAGCTGTGTCAACCGTGCGGGAGAGAATGGTTGAGTCTTCGGAGAACCGTGAATCACTCCGCATCAACTTGTCTTCACCGACGATGTAGGTCTCACCGGTTTCACCCATGCCGGCGGTGACCTGCATAACGGCGTTCAGGCGGTCAATCGGCATCTGGAAAACCAGCACACCCAGCGTTGTACCTGCATCGCTGACGATGGGCCGGGAAATGAAGCTCGCCGGGGCGTCCGCACTCGGCGCGTAGGGCTGGAAGTCATAAAAGGCTTCATTGCCATTGAGCGCGTCGCGGTAGGAGTTGCCGAGGTCCGTACTCTTCCACTCGCCGGTGTTCAGGTTCGTGGCGTAATCGAGCTCTTTGTAAACCGAGTAGACGAGGTTGCCATTGGTGTCGAACAGGAAGATGTCGTAATACCCACGGGCCCGCAGAAATTCACGGAACCAAGGGTGATACTGCCCGTGCAACTGGCTGTAATACGAGCCGTCTGCGGCCATATCGAGGTTTTCTTTGGACCCGGTCGGGTGCGGGTTCTCGTCGATGTAGAGGCGCTGCAGCGTTTCCATCTGGCCGCCGTTAAAGCGGTTCCATCCGTTGGTAAAGTCCTGCATGGCTGACAGTACGGTCGGGTTCGATGAGGTAAAGCCGAGATCTTCGCGGATCGAACCAAGATAGTGCGTCAGCGCGTCCGAGCGCGCTTCCTGCTGGGCCACCAGGCCATCACTGACACTCGCCTTGATCTCGGACGATGCGGTCAAGTAATCCGAAATGCCCATCGCGACGGCAAGGACGAGGGCGCTGCCGACGATTACGGCAGGGATCTTTTTGGCGATAGTCATACGAAGGCCAAAACCGGATTTTCCGGTGGCTTTCGGAGCGTTCGATTCCGTTGCGCCGGTCTCGAACTCCTTTATTTTTTCGATACTGTCAGTCATGAGCGGTCATCTCCATCATTCAATGCGCTGCGCCGCAAAAGTTGGTTAGAGATTTGTGTCACTGATGCAAGCTTCTAGCGAAAACAGATGACGCATTTAACTATTTTGGTATTAATTTGACCTTAATTCATCTATGGGTAATTGCACGTACGTGCAATACCGTACATACGGGTGGCCCCATGGAATGTCCCACCCTGGGTCTGACGGTTATTGCTTATATGCGGAAGAAAAAGGCCGTGTTATTACGCGGCTTGGTCGTTGTGGCGCCTGGTCTCACGGTCGCCACACACAAGTTTCGGGCTAGTTGATCCTGAAGGCAGTGCCGTGCACTATTTTCGCGGCAAGCCTACCCGGCGCCAATAATAGGGTTTGATGTCGATCGCTCCCTTGTAAAACGTAGCGACGCGCTCGGCGGAATGGCGGGCATTGTTGTAAACTTCGCCAAGTTGGTGGATGGCGCTTGGGTGGGCATCGACGCGTAGATTGTGCCACATTTCGGGTTCGGGTGCCGCGACCATCACGGCTGCTGACATCACACCGCCGAAGACCTCGCTGGTCGGCTGGGTCGTGGTGGCACCTGTTGCATCGTCCGTTACCTCGACATTATCCACATGGCCACCGGCGGCCTCGCCGGCCTGGACAGCCTGAATTAGGCGGAGGGTGAATTCCACATCCGCCGAGGTGCTGAAGCTTTCCGAGATGGCGTTTATGACCGCTGCCGATTTGATGCTATTGGCGCCCACCACATGATCAGGCTCGAGCCTATGACCGTGCCACGGAATGCACTGATCGCCGGTCCAAGCGAAATGCTGATCTCCTTCACCAATGACCAATAACTGGCGCGTGTCGCGTCCGCTGTCGCCGGCCAACACCGCCTCGCCTGATTCCTGTGCTGATCGGCCGGCATCCAGCAACTGCATGACCTCTAGGCCATTATCTACATTGGCGTAGGCTTGCGTCGCCGCTGCGCCGCGCAAGCTGACATGGGGCACAATGGCGCCATAGCCGGCGATATCCGTATAACCGCAAGCGCCAAACGCCCCGCTCCTTTCATCTCGGGCGACGACAGAGAATGTCATGCCAGTGTGCTCCAACAATATTGCCGTTCGCCCCGCGTCCGGACGCGGATGCCCCAGGGTCTGACGGATATTGCGTACATGTGAAAGAAAAAGGCCGTGTTTTTACGCGGCGTGGTCGTTGTGGCGACCGATTTCGCGGTCGCCACACACCAGTTTCGGGCTAGTTGATCCCGAAGTCCTTGAAGCGCTTGTTAAAGCGTGAAAGCTGTCCGCCATCAATCAGGCGCTGCTGGCCACCAGTCCAGACCGGGTGGGACAACGGGTCAATATCGAGCTTCATAGTGTCGCCTGCACTGCCCCAGGTCGAGCGTGTCTTGTACTCGCTGCCGTCGGTGCGGGTAACGGTGATTTCGTGGTAATCGGGGTGGATGTCGTTCTTCATGACAAATTCCTCTCGCTGGGCGCGGTTTATATCGGTGTGCGCCCAACGTTTCAAGCAGCATTTACGCCTCTGCCCTATCTGGCTAATCCCAACGCGAACGCCTTGTTGCAGTGAGGCACGGCTGATATAGGGTGCCGCAGGGAATTTGGCCCCCAGAGCAATGAATAAACTGGATAATTTTGGTGTTTGAGCGCTATCGACATATTGCCTGTCAGCAGGGCGGTTCATGAGTATTTTTGGTCCCGGCGGGCGACAGGGTGGCCGTCAGGGCGGGCGTTCCTCCGGAGCCGACGGTGACAAGAGCAAAAATATCGGTCAAATCCGCCATCTCATTCGCTACGCCCGGCCTTATCGGGCGCGGGTATTTGGTGCGCTTGCTGCACTGATCACCTCCGCGGCCGCCGTTCTGGCGATGGGTGTTGGGTTGCGGTTGTTGATCGACAACGGCCTGTCAGGCGACGAAGCGCGACTGTTGGACAAAGCGCTCTTCTATCTTGTTGGCATGGTCATCCTTCTGGCCGCGGGCACGTACGCACGTTTTTACCTGGTGTCCTGGTTGGGGGAACGCGTGGTCGCGGACATCAGACGTGACGTGTTTGCCCGGCTGATCCGACTTGGCCCGGCATTTTTCGAGACCAACAAGACCGGCGAATTGCTGTCGCGACTCACCACGGACACGACCCTGTTGCAGACGATGATTGGCAGTCAGGCGTCCTCTGCGCTCCGGAATTTGCTGCTGTTTCTGGGTGGCAGCGTCATGTTGCTCGTCACCAGCCCAAAGATGACCGGCATCGTCATTGTATTGGTACCGGTCATCATCGTGCCCATCGTTGTTCTCGGCCGGCTTGTGCGAAAGCGTTCACGTCTGAGCCAGGACCGGGTGGCAGAAGTTGGCGCGCACGCCGAGGAAGCCCTCAACGCGATTTCGACCGTGCAGGCCTTTGGTCAGGAAGCAGCACAGGGTCGCCGCTTTGAAGAGCGCGTTGAGAGCGCATTTTCGATCGCTCTCCGGCGAGTCCGGGCACGGGCATTTCTGACCGCCATCGTCATCCTGTTCGTATTCGCGGGCATTGGTCTTGTGTTGTTGATGGGCGGACACGATGTTGTGGCCGGTCGCATTACGGGCGGGGAATTGTCGGCCTTTTTGTTCTATGCCGTTGTGGTCGCCGGTTCGGTGGGCTCGCTCAGCGAAGTCTATGGTGATCTGCAACACGCTGCGGGCGCGGCGGAGCGCCTGGCTGAGCTGTTGAAGCATGAGCCCGACATCAAAGCGCCTGAAAGCCCTGTGGCCCTGCCGGCAGAGCCTGAAGGCGGGTTATCCATGTCAGGCGTTACCTTCCATTACCCGTCACGGCCCGACGCGCCAGCGCTGCATGATTTTTCACTGACCGTTGCGCCCGGAGAACATGTGGCCCTTGTTGGTCCGTCGGGTGCGGGCAAGTCGACGGTCTTTAATCTCGCGTTGCGGTTTTACGATCCGGATAGCGGAACCGTCGCTGTCGATAATGTGGACATTCGCCAGGCCGATCCGACCGCTGTCCGTGGGCGCTTTGGTCTGGTGCCGCAGGACCCGGTTATTTTCGCCGCTGACGCGATGGAGAATATTCGCTTCGGCCGCCCCGATGCAGACGACGCAAGCGTGCGCGCTGCCGCCAAGGCGGCTGGTGCAGACGAATTTCTGACAGCGCTACCTGAAGGCTATGACACGTTCCTCGGAGAACGCGGAGCCCGCCTGTCGGGCGGCCAGAAACAACGCATCGCCATTGCCCGGGCGATCTTGAGAGATCCGCCGGTGCTGTTGCTTGATGAGGCGACCAGCGCGCTTGATGCCGAAAGCGAGCGTGCGGTGCAGGAAGCGCTTGAGCAATTAATGCAAAATCGCACGACCATTGTGATTGCGCATCGGCTGGCAACGGTTCGTAAGGCCGACCGCATCATTGTTATGGATGAGGGGCGTGTCGTGGCTGCCGGCACGCACGATGCACTCATGGGCGAGGGTGGGCTTTATGCCCGCCTGGCAGAGCTGCAATTCGACGACGCCCGCCTGGATACAGCCCTTAGCGCTGAGTAAGTTTCAGCTCAATCCGGCGGTTGCGGCGATAGCCGATCTCGTCGTCCCGGCTGTCGAGGGGCTGAAATTCACCGTAGCCAGTGGCACTCAGCCGGTTTGGCGGAATGCCTTGCTGGATCAGTGAATTCACGACTGAAATAGCCCGCGCGGCGGACAGCTCCCAGTTCGACGGGAAGCGTGCGGTGCGAATCGGGTTTTTGTCGGTGTGGCCGTCGACCTGCAATATCCATGGCAAGTCGGTCGGGATCCGATCCATCACTTCCTTGAGCACGCCGGCAAAAGTGGCCAGCCGTTGCTGGCCGGCCGGGCCAAGGTCAGCGCTCCCTGAGCCAAACAACACTTCGGACTGAAATACGAAGCGGTCGCCGATAATGGTGAAGTCCTTGCGGTCGGCAAGCACCTCACGAAGTCTGCCGAAAAACTCGGAGCGGTATTCGGCAAGCTCCTCCACCTTGGCGGCGAGGGCGAGGTTCAGCCTCTTTCCCAAGTCCGCGATGATCACCTGTTGCTCACGTGAGTCCGCCTCTGACGTCTCAAGCGCCTGCTCTATGCGGGCCAGTTGCTCCCGCAACGACAGGATTTGCTGATTGAGAATGGCGATCTGGTCATTTTGTTGTTTTGACAGGTTCTGCGCATCGTCCAGCGCCGTCTGCGTATTCAGGTAGAGACCCTGCAACTCGCGAAGAGCGATCTCGCGCTCGCTAAGTTCGGCCTGGGCCAGCGCCGTTCGTTCTTCCTCACTGGCAAGCCGTGCTTCAAGTTCGCGGGTCAGGTCACGTGCAGCGGAATAGGCATCGTCCAGGGCGGCAACCTGTTCGTTCTTGTCATCCAGCGTTGCAGCCAGTTGCGAGACCTTGCTTTCGAGCTCGCTTCGCACAGCCTGCAGGCTCGCGATATCCCGTTTGAGCCGTTCGACATCCGCGAGCAGGGCGCGGATCTGTGTTTCGCCCTCCGCCGCCACGGTTTCGGCGGTTGTGCGTGCCTCGTTTGCTGTAATGGCCTCTGCCGTCGCATCTTCCAGCTGGAGCCTGAGCGTGTCGCGTTCGCTCTGCAGCCCGGTGAGGTCAGCCGTCAACTGGTCCCGGGTTGATATGGAGCTCTGAAGTTCAGCTGAAATCTGCGCGATATTGAGGCGCAGGTCCGCATTCGCTTGGCGCTCCAGCGACAACATGTCCGACAGTTCCGTTACCTGTCGCGTCAGTTCATCCAGGGCTTCGGATTGACCCGACAGCGTGCGCTGCAGAAAATACTGGGCGAGCATGTAGACGACCAGCAGGAAAATAAGCACAAGCAACAGCGATGAGAGCACATCGACAAAGCCCGGCCAGTAATCCCCTCCGCCGCCGCCGCGTCGTCGTCTGGCTGCCGCATACATGGGTCGTGTGCTCGCGCCGTTGGCGTCGCCCTCGCGGGCGGCCTAGCGGCGCTCCTCCTCGGCGATGGCCGCAATAGTGCGCGCCAGCATTTTAATCTCCGAACGCATCTCGCTAATTATCTGTTCGCGCCCGCTGCTAACCTCTTCCAGCATGCGCGCCATGTAGACGTCAAGATTACGCAAATGCGTACGGCTGCCCTCGTCCAGGCCGGTGGGTCGAGCGGCGCCTGCCGCAAGCTTTTCCAGAACGGGCCGCATTTCCAGTTGGTTTTCTACAAGTTTGACCATCAGGTCCTGTTCGGACCGCATGGAATCGGTCAGCGTCGCAAGCCGCTCTGCCAGGGACAGCATGTTGGCACTCGACGTTGACCGGCTTTCCTCTCCCCGGCCAAGGGTGCGTTGCAGGTCGTCGAGGCTGTCTGCCGTTTTCTCGAGCAGGGCACTCACGTAGGCCGGCACGGATTCTGTGTGCTCAACACCACCGGCGCCGCCTGACAGGCGCGTATGGCCAGATAGCCAGTCCTCCAGGTCGTTATAGAACCGGTTTTGTGCCTGGCTGGCTTGAAGTTCCAGAAACCCCAGGACCAGCGATCCGGCGAGACCAAACAGCGACGAGCTGAATGCCGTGCCCATGCCCTCAAGCGGTCGCTCAAGGCCACCCTTGAGGTCGTCGAATACCGAGGCCATATCATTGCTGGCGCCAACCGAGAGCCCGCCGATAACATCGCCAACTGACGAGATCGTTTGCAGCAGCCCCCAGAACGTGCCGAGCAGGCCCAGAAAAATTAGCAGGCCCACAAGGTAGCGTGCGATTTCGCGGGATTCCTCCATGCGCGAGCCGATGCCATCGAGCACACTGCGCATATTGACGGCTGACAATGAGACCCGGCGGTTGCGGTCTTCGAACATTGTCGCCAGTGGCGCCAGTAGCCGGGGCGACCGGGCCGGCGCCGGGGCGCTCGGTTGGCGCTTCATGGCGAATAGCCAGTCAATATCGGGCGCGAGCGAAAGGACGCGGCGGAAGCTGAAGGCCACGCCAATGATCAGGACGCCCAGAATCACGCCGTTCAGCAGGGGATTGGCAGTAAA
>JABJCZ010000456.1 GCA_018668475.1 Alphaproteobacteria bacterium
ATAGACTTAAGTTCTTCGTTATCATTATCCCAGTTATCGCCATCACTTGCTTGTGCGAAATATATGTTCCATTCATTCGGAGAATATCGGTCATCTATAACTTTCTTTGCAAGTTTAAATGCACTTGACACCATTGTGCCACCATTTTCTTTATTATTAAAGAAGTCTTCTTCAGAACACTCTGTTGCTAAAATATGATGTCTAATGAATACACATTCTACTCTTTTATACTTACGAGATACAAACAAGTTAAGTAGCATAAAAAATCGTTTTGCTAAATCTTTATGCTGTTCAGTCATACTTGCACTTACATCCATTACAAAGAATACAACTGCTTGTGATATTGGTGCTGGTTTCTTACTAAAATTGTTATATCGTAAATCTACTGGGTCTACAAACGAGACTGCATTTGCTCTAATACGCAGTCTGCTAATTTCTTCTTCAATCTCAACTCTACGCTCTTTGTCTTTACAGGTTTCTAACTCTGCTTCTAACTCTTTAATCTTTTTTAGTTTTGGACCTTTTAGAGCAATCTTACGACCAATAGAATTGACCATACTTTTCTCTAAGTTCATTTGTGCTGGATTGCCATCATTAGTATAACCACTGCGAGTAAGTTCAAATCTTTCGACTGCTTTATTTTCTTTAGAAATCATATGAGGAAGTTCTAGGTCTTCGAACAGGATATTAACAAATTCATCATTGCTTAATGCAAAGCCAAATTCATCTTCTCCTATACCCTCATTACTTGCTTCACTTTCACCACCACCTCCACCTTGACCGCTTGGTGGTTTCTGTAACAAATCTCCCTCGACAAAATCTTTGTTGCCTGGAAGAACTATATCACGTGAGCCTGATTGAGGATTATGTCCGAATTGTGGTTCATCGATACCCTTTCGAGTGATAACCACATCTTGTGATTCGCCAGAACCTTTAATTGTTCTGCCGCCTAATGATTCGTGTATACTTCTACGTATCTCTTGCTTAGTACGTTTAATAAATTTTTGTCTATTGTTAGAAGACTTTGAACCTGGATTCTTTCTTCTGTCAATTATTGTATTTGCCATTAAGTCTTCCCCTAGTTAGACTTCTGTACCCGCATATACCATTCTACTAATCGTTTAACTTGGCGGGCTGTATAACCCTTTTCTGTCATTCTATCTATGAAGTCATCGTGTTTAGATTGGTCTTCTTTAGTCTTCTTACTACCAAATGAAATAACTGGAAGTAATTCTTCTGTACCAGCGAACATTTTGTGTTCAATAACTTCTTTCATCTTTTCGTAAGCAGTCCAAGGAGGATTCTTGCCTTCATAGTTACTTCTTGCACGTAGTACCCAGTTTACAACTTCATTTCTGAAATCTTTTGGGTTGGCAATACCTGCAGGTTTTTCAATTTTTTCTAGTTCTTCATTGAGAACAGAACGGTCAAATAAGTTACCTGTGTCAGCATCTTTATAATCAATATTCTGAATCCAATGGTCAGCATAATCTAAGTATCTGTCAAATAGATTTTGGCCATATTCGTTATAACTTTCTAAGTATGCTTTTTGAATTTCTTTTCCAACTTGTTCTGCATATTTGATACTTAAATGGTCTTTAATAAAACCTAATAACTGCTCTTCCATTTCTTCTGGAAATTGCTCACGTTTAATTGCAGTTTCTAGTACATACATTAGATGAACTGGGTCTGCCGCAATTTCTTCTGAGTCAAAGTTAAATGTCTGTGAAAGAATTTTAAATGCGAAACGAGTACTCATTCCATTCATTCCTTCGTCAACACCTGCTACATCTTTATACTCTTGCATACTTTTTGCTTTAGGGTCTACATCATGTAGGTTTTCACCATCATAAACTCTCATCTTGGCAGCCAAGTTCGAGTTCTTATGCTCTTTTAACCTTGAAAGGACTGAGAACTGTGACAACAAATCTAAAGTATGAGGCGCACATTTACTACTGTCTAGGCCTGATGAATCTAACATCTTCTTATAGATAGATGTTTCTTCAG
>JABJCZ010000132.1 GCA_018668475.1 Alphaproteobacteria bacterium
CAACCGCTGGACAAGGCGATCGATATCGGCGCCATCGTCGCGCCGGTGCAGCTGGAACGCATTCGCGCCCTTGTGGCGAAGGGGCAAGCGGAAGGCAGCGAACTCTACCAACCCAATTGCGAGATGCCATCGGGGGGCAGTTTCTATCCGCCGAGCCTGTTCACGAATGTGTCTCCAAGTTCCACCATCGCGCAGGAAGAAATTTTTGGCCCCGTGCTAGTCGCCATGACATTCCGCACGCCAGGTGAGGCCGTAGCGCTCGCTAACAATTCGCGTTTTGGTCTGGCGGCCAGCGTCTGGACCAGTTCGGTTGGTCAGGCGTTTGAGATTGCCGGGCAGCTACAGTGCGGGACCGTCTGGGTCAATTCCACCAATCAGTTTGATGCGGCCTGTGGCTTCGGCGGCTATCGCGAATCCGGCTTCGGTCGTGAGGGTGGCCGTGAGGGACTAGGTGAATACCTTCGGCCAGCCTGGAAATCGGATGTGCGACGTGAGGACGCGCCGAAAACCCCTCATGCGCCCATGGCGGATAATATTGCGGCGCAGCCAGTTATCGACCGAACTGCGAAGAACTACATTGGCGGCGCGCAGAAGCGCCCTGATAGCGGATACAGTTTGCCGGTGATCGGCGCCGACGGTACGTTGCTTGGTGAAGTCGGAGACGGTAACCGCAAGGATATCCGGGATGCTGTGGAGGCGGCGCGCAAAGCGTCAAGCTGGGGGACGGCTACCGCCCACAATCGTGCGCAAGTGCTTTATTACGTCGCGGAAAACCTGGATGCGCGGGCCAATGAGTTTGCTACGCGCCTCGCAGCACTGAGTGGAGAGACACGTCGTCGGGCCCGCCGTGAGGTCACAGCAGGAGTGGAGCGACTATTTCACTTTGCGGCCATGGCCGACAAGTTTGACGGCGCGGTTCATTCCGCTCCCTATCGTGGCCGCACCTTTGCCATGCATGAGCCCATCGGCGTTATCGGTATCGTCTGCCCGGACGAGGCGCCGTTGCTGGCACTCCTGTCGGTCGCTGGCGCAGCCCTTGCCATGGGCAATCGTATTGTGCTCGTGCCATCCGGTCGCGGCCCGCTTGTAGCGACTGATTTCTATCAGGTGCTGGATACGTCTGATGTGCCTGCCGGGGCCGTCAGTATTGTGACTGGGGAGAACGATGTTCTCGCCCGGGTATTGGCCGAGCATGATGACGTTGATGCGCTTTGGTATTTCGGTTCTCAGGCTGGCTCGGCTGAGGTAGAACGCGCGTCTGTTGGTAACCTCAAGCGTACCTGGGTCGATTATGGCCTGATGCGTGACTGGACCGATGTCACGCGGGGCGCGGGCGAGGAGTTTTTGCATCAAGCGGTTCAGGTCAAGAACGTCTGGGTGCCTTTTGGAGCGTGATGATGGCTGGCTTTTTCCCACAAGAAATAATCCGTAGAAAGCGGGATGGTGAGACCCTGAGCGATGCCGAAATCTCGTTCATGGTGCAGGGCATTACCGATGGGAGTATTTCAGAAGGTCAGGTTGCGGCTTTTGCCATGGCCATCTTCTTTCGTGACATGACAATGGACGAGCGGGTCGCGCTGACCCTGGGTATGCGGGATTCGGGTTCTGTGCTCGACTGGCAAGGCGCTAATTTGCCTGGCCCCGCCCTCGACAAACATTCGACCGGCGGTATCGGTGACAAAGTAAGCCTCATCCTGGGTCCGGTAATCGCTGCGTGTGGTGGTGCAGTCCCAATGATCTCGGGCCGTGGGCTTGGTCATTCCGGAGGCACCCTGGACAAGCTCGACAGCATTCCCGGCTACAATACGACCCCTGATCTCGAAACTTTCCGTCAGGTGGTGCGCGATGCAGGGTGCGCAATTATCGGGCAGACGGCTGACCTCGCGCCGGCAGACAAACGGGTTTACTCAATTCGCGATGTAACGGCGACTGTGGAGTCATTGGCGCTGATTACTGCGTCGATCCTGTCCAAGAAACTCGCGGCTGGGTTGGATGCGCTGGTCATGGACGTCAAATTCGGGTCCGGCGCATTTATGCGGGAGCTGGGAGACGCGCGGGAGCTGGCGACAAGTATAGCGACGGTGTCGACAGGCGCAGGGGTGCCTTGCGTCGCCTTGTTGACCGACATGAACCAGGCCCTGGGTCGCGCTGCCGGCAATGCACTGGAAATTCGTGAGACCATTGATCATCTGACGGGCCAGGCGCAGGACAGTCGGTTGCTGGAGGTTACGGCTGCCCTCTCTGCCGAACTGCTGGTTCTGGGGGGGCTTCATTCTGATATCGAGTCAGGCCTGGAAAGCGTTGAAAAGGCACTCTCCAGTGGCGCTGCGGCGGAGCATTTTCAGCGCATGACGGTAGGCCTTGGCGGCCCAGCTGACCTGATCGACAACCCGGAGACGCATCTACCCGCCGCGCCTGAAGTTCGCGCTATATTTCCGCTTGAGGGTGGCGTCGTGACCGCCATCGATGCGCGCGCGCTGGGTCTTGTGATTATGGACCTGGGGGGCGGACGCAAGCGGGCGGACGACACGATTGATTACGCTGTTGGACTGAATGATATCTCGCGGATTGGTGAGAGAGTGGGTGAGGGTGAGCGCCCGCTCTGTATGGTTCACGCGCGCACCGAGGCGGACGCTGACCGGGTGGCCGCCATGCTTCAGGCTGCGTTCGTGTTGGGAGAAACTGCCCCACCGGAAACAGCAATTATCGCCGAACGAATTGCGCCGGGCGCGCCGTGAGCCGGGCATTCCTCCTCGTTATGGATTCGCTTGGTGTTGGTGGAGCACCGGATGCCGGGCGGTTTGATGAAGAAGGGGCCGATACGCTCCGCCACATCGTGGAGCATGCGGCACCGAGCCTTCCGAATTTGATGCGTTTGGGTCTCGGCCACGTCGCGCAAGCGAGCACGGGGCAACCCTGGCCGGAGGCGCTGCCGCCGAGTGCGCCCTCAGCCGCTTTCGGCGTATTGCAGGAGAAAAGCCGGGGCAAGGACACGCCAAGCGGTCACTGGGAACTGGCCGGTGTGCCGATCGAGTTTGACTGGGGGTACTTTCCACGGACGGAACCATGTTTTCCGGGTGCATTGATAGATGATCTGATGCGCGAAGGCGGGCTGCCGGGCGTGTTGGGAAATCGACATGCATCCGGCACGGTGATCATTGAGGAGCTTGGGGCGGAACATGCGCGTTCTGGCAAACCCATCGTTTATACGTCTGCGGATTCCGTATTCCAGATTGCCGCTCATGAAAAGCATTTCGGGCTCGACCGCCTATACGCCTTGTGTGAGTCAGCGCGCGCACTGGTGGACGACTACAACATCGGCAGGGTGATCGCACGACCGTTTATAGGAGAGCCCGGAAATTTTGAGCGCACGGGGAACCGCAGGGACTACGCCACGCCACCGCCGGCTCCTACTTTACTTGATCGCCTCGAAGCAGACGGAGGGCAAGTGACCAGCATTGGTAAGGTCGCCGATATTTTTGCCCATCGCGGCACGGGTCGTGTGATCAAGGCGCACGGAAATGACGCATTGTGGGAGGCTACGCTGGAGGTTGCTGCAGCCCCGGGAGAGCGCGACCTGATCATCACCAATTTAGTCGATTTTGACACGCTCTACGGGCATCGGAGGGACGTTGCCGGATATGCCAGTGCACTTGAGCGGTTTGACGCGGTGCTTCCTGCGTTTGAGCAAATCATGCGCGCCGGCGACATAGCGGTTCTGAGTGCGGACCACGGGTGCGATCCGACGTGGCCCGGCAGCGACCATACCCGTGAAAACGTGCCGCTCCTCGCCTTTGGACCCGGTGTTCGGGCGGCAGACCTTGGTGTGCGGGACACCTTTGCCGATGTCGGGCAGACCTTTGCATCTCACCTGAACCTGTCAGCGCTTCCGGCAGGGCGGTCGTTCTTGGCGGACCTGAAGGACTGAACAATGCACCGGACCCGGATCAAAGTGTGCTGCATTGAGAGCGAGATGGAATCGGCAATGGCAGTGCGTGCCGGGGCCAGCGCGTTGGGCCTTGTGTCGCATATGCCGAGTGGGCCGGGAGTTATTCCCGAGGCGCGCATCGCTGATATCGCGCGGGCTGCACCGCCGGCGGTCGGCACCTTTCTACTGACCAGCGCCCGCGAG
>JABJCZ010000133.1 GCA_018668475.1 Alphaproteobacteria bacterium
CATCAGCGGCAGCAGTCGCCTCGTTCACATTGTCCTCCATTAATCTTTCAACAGGTCGCGTGCGATAATCACACGCATAATTTCGTTAGTGCCTTCAAGAATCTGATGGACCCGCAGATCGCGTAAATGGCGCTCGACGGCATGATCCATCAGATAGCCATAGCCACCAAGTAATTGCAGGGCGTCGTTGCATACCGAAAAGCCTGTATCGGTGGCAAGGCGCTTGGCCATGGCGCAGGCGACGGTGGCGTCCGGCGCCTTGGCTTCGAGCTTTGCAGCACCGCGCCAGATCATCATGCGCGCGGCTTCAAGCTCGGTCGCCATGTCTGCAAGTGTGAACTGAAGCGCCTGGAACTCCTTTAGCTTGTGGCCAAACTGCTCGCGCACATTCAAATGTTCGCGGGCGATTTCGAGTGATGCGGTCGCGGCACCCAGTGAGCAGGCGCCGATATTGAGCCGCCCGCCGTCCAGCCCGGCCATTGCGATACCAAAACCCTGCCCCTCCTCGCCAATACGGTTCTCTGCCGGTATGCGGCAGTCCTCGAACATCACCATGGCGGTCGGCTGGCTATGCCACCCCAGTTTCTTCTCCTGCTTGCCAAACGCGAGGCCCGGTGTGTCCTTCTCAACAACAAAACACGATATCCCTTTGGCGCCTTCTCCCCCGGTGCGCGCCATGACCAGATACACATCGCTGGTGCCACCGCCGGAGATAAAGGCTTTGGTACCGTTCAGCACGTAGTCATGGCCGTCGCGGATTGCGCGGGTCTTGAGCGATGCGGCATCAGAACCAGCGCCGGGCTCGGTCAGGCAATAACTGGCGAACAGGTTCATTCGCGTAAGGCCGGGCAGCCAGCGGGTGCGCTGGGCATCATCGCCAAAGGTGTCGATCATCCATGACGCCATGTTGTGGATGGAGATGTAAGCTGCCGTTGACGCGCAGGCGCTGGACAAAGCCTCAAACACCAACGTGGCCTCGATCCGCCCAAGACTGCTGCCGCCGACATCGTCACGCACATAAATGCCAGCAAAACCAAGTGCTGCCGCCGCCCGCAGGGCATCGACCGGAAATGTGCAGTCCCGGTCCCACGCGGCTGCATGGGGCGCGAACTCTCCGTCCGCAAAGGCTTGAGCAGCCTGCTGGATGGCCCGCTGATCATCGTTCAGTTCAAAATTCATGGCGCGCACTCTAGCGGCGGCGGCGCAGACGGGAAAGGCTACTGCCGATTTCCGTGCAGTTGGACACCGCAATGAGATGTTCGCCATAGGGAGCAGACTGACCTAAACGCCCAAACCCTCTGGGCACTTTCGCTGCCTTCGTGCAGCGACTAAAGTGCGCCAACAAGCCGCGCCAGGCGGCACGAACGGATTTTTCCAAGGAGACCTGCAAGCCATGGCGGACCAACCAACATTTTTGGGGGCCTTTCCGGATACGCGGCTAAGGCGCAACCGGCGGGATGCGTGGTCGCGAGAGCTGGTGGCCGAAAACAGGCTTCGCGCCAGTGACCTGATCTGGACAGTCTTCGTGCGCGAGGGCCTGGGCGAGATCGAGCCCGTTGTTTCAATGCCCGGCGTCGATCGGGTTTCGGTAGATGTGCTGGCGGAGCGTGCAGCCGAAGCGCATGCGCTTGGAATTCCCGCCATCGCTGTGTTTCCCAAAACACCGCAAGAACTGAAAAACGCTGACGGTGACGAAGCGCTCAATTCCGACAATCTGGTTTGTCAGGCAGTGCGGGCGGTCAAGGCCGCTGTGCCAGGGCTCGGCGTGGTCTGCGATGTTGCGCTCGACCCCTATACCAGCCATGGCCAGGATGGCTTGATCCGCGATGGCTACGTCGTCAACGATGAGACGGTTCATGTGTTGTGTCGCCAGGCTATCAATCAGGCCGAGGCAGGCTGCGATGTTATTGCGCCTTCCGACATGATGGATGGCCGCATCGGCGCGATCCGCACCACTCTGGACGAAGCTGGCTACGAACATGTGCGGCTAATGGCCTACTCGGCCAAATACGCGAGCGTCTTCTACGGCCCGTTCCGCGATGCAGTTGGCTCCGACGGCAATCTCGGTGGCGGCGACAAGCGCACCTATCAGATGGACCCAGGCAATACCGATGAAGCGCTGCGCGAAGTGGCGTTCGACATCGACGAAGGGGCCGACATGGTGATGATCAAACCCGGCATGCCCTATCTCGACATTCTGCGCCGGGTGAAGGAGACCTTTGGTCTGCCGACGTACGTCTATCAAGTGTCAGGCGAATACGCGATGCTCAAGGCTGCGGGCGAGCGCGGCTGGCTCGACGGTGATGGCGCCCTCATGGAGGCCCTGCTTTGTTTCAAGCGGGCCGGGGCCGATGGCATTCTGACCTATTGGGCAATGGAAGCCGCGAAGCGACTGAAAGCAGGTCAGTAAAAGCCGGCTAACCTCGAATCCAGTCCACCACGGTAGCAATCTGATCATCGACCATCAGTGATGGCGTATGACCGATACCGGGATACTCGACAAGTGTTGCCCCCGGCCCGCGCTCGGTCATCTCGCTGGCTGTCGGGGCTGAGAGAATTTCCGAGTCCGCCCCGCGGGTGATCAGAACAGGGCATTCGATGCGATCCCAGATAGACCAGAGGTCGAGATCGGGCGCCGGCATCCGCTCCCGCACGACATCCCCGATGCGCGGATCGTGATGGTAAGTATATCCACCTGATTCAACTTCGCGCACGCTGTGTTCCGCCAAGCGTGCCCAGTGATCGGCAGGCAGCGCGCCCCACGTGCTGCACACTTCGCGCTGATAGGCCTCGGCTTCACCCATATCAGCAAACGACGGAGCGTGGCCAACGCGGGCCGCCAAAGCCGTCATCGGAGCGCTCGCCAGAAATGGCCCGATATCGTTGAGCACCAGTTTACGGATCAGGCCACGTTCATCCGCGGCAGCACTTCCAGCCACCAGCATGCCCATAATTCCGCCCATCGACGTGCCAACCCAATCAACCTCGGCAATACCAAGATGGAGGAGCAGCTCACGAATATCATCAATGTAGGTTGCAGGCGCATAGGCCGCTGGCGTTGCCGGCCACTCGCTACGCCCGCGCCCGGC
Source organism: Alphaproteobacteria bacterium (assembly GCA_018668475.1). GTDB lineage: Bacteria > Pseudomonadota > Alphaproteobacteria > UBA828 > UBA828 > JABJCZ01. The sequence goes on from JABJCZ010000133.1 coordinate 3,090, forward strand.
AACATCGATTGCCAGCACGCGGTGTGTCTCGGCCAACGACGCCGCCAGCCAGTCGAAGTCGCGACAATTGCGGGTGAGGCCGTGAACACACACCGCCACACGTGAATTCGCGGAGTCGCCCCACTCAACGTATCCAAGCTTGCGCCCACCCGCAGGCGCGTGGCGACCGACGACAAAATATTCTGTTTCCCGACCTTCAATCACGTAGGCAAATCCTGGTTCCCGAGGCGACACGAAAATTGCGGTGGGGGTTTAACACCCCCAGGCGCCCCCGCGAAGTGAAATGTGCGGCGGGCCGGTCAAAGGGGTGACAGAACGCGCGCACATCCGCACAATCAACCGGTGTAGTTTCGGGTGCCGGTCTTTCTGACACCCGAATCAAGGGGAGGCACAGGCTGTGGTCAGACGAAGACGACGGAGCAGAGGATTTCGTTGGTGGTGGCCCGTGGCTGCCATAGGCGCATTGGTCGTGCTCGCCTTGATCGTCGTGCTTGCTGGCTGGCTGTGGATGCGAAGTTCACTGCCCACGGTTGACGGGGAACAATCGGTCGACGGCCTCACCGCGAGCGTCGATATCATTCGCGATTCGAACGGCATTCCCCATATTTTCGCTGAAGATCAACTCGACGCCTACTTTGCGCTTGGCTTCGTCCACGCGCAGGACCGGCTGTGGCATATGGAGTTCAATCGACGCCTCGGTGCCGCGCGCTTGTCAGAAATATTTGGCGCCCGCACGCTGAAAATTGACAAATTTCTGCGAACCCTTGGCATATATCACGTCGCCGAAAAAAATTACGCCGGCTTCGACGCCGACGTACAGGCCGCTTACCAAGCCTATAGCGATGGAGTGAACGCCTATGTGGCAGACCGCGGTGGCCCATTACCACCGGAGTTTGTGATCCTCGGCCATGAGCCCGAGCCCTGGCGACCGACCGACAGCGTCGTCTGGTTCAAGATGATGGCATGGGACCTTGGCTCCAATGCAATGGACGAGATCCTGCGAAGCGCACTCGCCGAAAAACTTTCCGATGCCCAGATTGACGATCTCTGGCCCTCATATCCTGACGACGGACCCACGGCTTTGGCGAGGGCTGCCACATCGATGACTGACTTGCGAGCCAGCGACCTGTTGGCCGCCATCCCGCTGCGCCCAACGCCTGGCGCTGGGTCGAACAACTGGGTTCTCTCGGGCCAACACACGACGTCGGGCAAGCCCTTTCTGGCCAATGACCCGCACCTCAGCCTGCAAATGCCGAGCCTCTGGTATCTCGCACACATCAGCGCGCCAGGACTGAACGTCATTGGGGCAACATTTCCTGGTTCACCCAGTTTTGTGCTCGGACGAACCGATACCTTCGCGTGGGGTTTTACCAACACCAACCCTGATGTTCAGGATCTGTTTATTGAGCGCCTCGATCCGGCGGATGCCGCGCGTTACCTCACGCCGACCGGCAGCGCCCCATTTGTCACACGCGACGAAATCATTCGCGTGAAAGACGGCGACGACGTGCAGATGACGGTTCGTGAAACTCGCCATGGCCCTGTGGTCGATGACATTCTGGATCACGCGGAATTCGCTGCGCCCAATAACCATGTGCTGGCCCTCGCGTGGACCGCGCTTTCGCCCGATGACATGACAGGACAGGCCGCCGTCCGGGCTAGCGCTGCATCCGATTGGGACGGCTGGGTTGCCGCGATGCGCGAGTTTCATGCGCCACAACAGAATATGGTCTACGCCGATACCCATGGGAATATCGGCTATCTGGCGCCCGGACGAATACCGATCCGGCGCAACGGCAGCGGCTGGATGCCCTCACCAGGGTGGACCGGCGACTACGACTGGGTTGGGTACGTGCCATTTGCGGCCTTGCCGCGCACCTTCAACCCATCGTCAGGCCGGGTGGTGACCGCCAACAACAAAGTCGTCGGACCCGATTACGCCTATTTCATAACATATGACTGGGCTCCACCGTTTCGCGCCGAACGGATTGGGACATTACTGGATGCACAAGACAAACATGACGCCGACAGCTTTGCCTCCATCCAGCGCGACATTGTTTCGCTGGGGGCCCGGCAGCTCTTGCCCGTTTTGAGTGCGCTGGCGACACCGACAACCAAAGACGGCGCGGCCGCGCTTAGTCTCCTCGGCAAATGGGACGGCGCGATGGACGCGGAACAAATTGAGCCACTGCTCTACTTCGCGTGGTTGCGCGAGTTGTCGCGGGCGCTCTTCGCTGACGATCTCGGCACCCTGTTTACAGACTACTGGTCGATCAAGGTTGCCGTGCTCCTGCGCGCTGTGGAGCCTGGTTCTGGCTGGTGCGATGATCAGCGCACAGATGGCGAAGAGTCGTGCAGCGCAATCGCCGGGCAGGCGCTGGACGTTGCGGTTTCTGATCTCGCGAAACGCTACGGTGACGAGCCGGCCAACTGGCAGTGGGGTCAGGCACATTACGCCTACAGCGCACATCAGGTTCTCGGGCAAATACCGGTTCTTGGCCCGATGTTCGAGATCAAAATCGAAAATGGCGGCGCCCGGGATACGATTAACGCCGCCGGTTTTTCGATCACCAACGAAAACACACCCTTCGTCCAGAACCACGGCCCAGGTTACCGCGCGATTTATGACCTCGCCGCCCCTGACAGATCACTTTTCATGCATACGACAGGACAATCCGGAAACCCATTTTCCGCACATTATCAAGATTTTGCGGAGTTATGGCAGGCTGGGCGCCATGTCCCCATGGTCACCGGCCGAGAGCGGATTGAAAGCGACGCGGAAGCGAAACTGGTGCTTCATCCTCGCTGAACCCACCCCAATGGCATCTCGCTAGTTAACCTAATCTTCACTGCAAACAAGGTTAACTGCTGGAAATCTTGATTGGATTCCGTGCAGGCAAAACCGCCAGCACGGGCGAGACCGTGGGGAATATGCGGAATGCTATTGATCGTAGGCTCGGGCACTGTGTTGGTATGTGTCGTCGGCGGCTACATAGCCATGGGCGGCAAGATCGAAGTTCTGATCCAGCCTATGGAGCTGGTCATTATCGGCGGCGGCGCACTTGGCGCCTTCATCATTGCCAACACCAAAGTGGTTATCAAAGCCGCCTTCAAAGCCTGCCTTGGGCTGCTCAAATCATCGCGCCATGACAAGGACAGTTTCCTTGAACTACTGACGCTGCTCTACGCGATTTTCAAGCTGTCGCAGACCAAGGGCATGCTGGCACTCGAGCAGCACGTTGAGAACCCGAAGGAAAGCGCCCTTTTCAATCAGTTTCCAAAATTTGCCGAAGACGAGCACGCCGTCACGTTCATGTGCGACTACATTCGCCTGATGACCCTCGGTTCCGACAAGGCCCATGAGATGGAAACCTTGATGGATGAAGAAATTGACACCCACCATCAAGAGCAACTTGAGATCGCCGGCGCCGTTAATCTGATGTCCGAAGGCCTGCCCGCGCTCGGCATTGTGGCTGCGGTGCTCGGCGTTATTAAGACCATGGCATCGATCAACGAGCCGCCGGAAGTTCTCGGCCATATGATTGGCGCAGCACTTGTTGGCACGTTCCTCGGCGTTTTGATGTCCTACGGATTTGTTGGGCCGATGGCGCATGCGCTGAAAGGCCGGGCGAATACCGACACCAAATATTACACCTGCATCAAGGCCGGCCTACTGGCTTACATGCAGGGTTATGCACCGGCTGTATCTACGGAATTTGCCCGCAAAACGCTGTTTGCGCATGAACGGCCAAGCTTTTACGAAGTCGAGGAAGCAGTAGCAGAGTTGCCGGCAGCGTAGCCGAAACCGGATAGGGCGCCAAGATGGCCACCAATATCAATGACCTGATTTTTATTAAGCGGGTCAAGAAAGCACATCATGACGAGGGCCACGGCGGCGCCTGGAAGATCGCGTACGCCGATTTCGTCACCGCGATGATGGCGTTCTTTCTCCTGATGTGGCTACTCAACTCGACGACTGAAACGCAACGCGCGGGAATATCCAATTATTTCGCACCTGCCAGCGTCAGCCAGGAAATGAGCGGCGCAGGTGGGGTTCTCGGTGGACGAACCATCGATTCACCCGGAGCCAGCGTCTCGGCACATGGCTCGCCGCGAATTATTCTCGGCAACCCATCGCCCATCCTTGGGAACGCCAAAGAAGAATCCGAAGACATGGTCGGCTCTTTCACTCAGAAGGGTACGGTTGAAAGCCACAATTACGAAGATGCTTCTGGCAGCGACATGGGGCCACTGTCTGCCCATGACCAGGAGCAGGGTGATGGCGCCTACCTAGGCAATGTCGACAAGAAAACCGCGAAGGACTCAAAGAGCGAGGCCCTTGGCACTGGCGAGGCACCCAAGCACCTGGGGCCTGGTGAAGGCGAAGGGGTCAGCCCGGTCAAAGGCGACAAGCAGGGTTTCGATGCGCGTCAGGGGCCACACGACAACACGCAGTTTGACCCGACGATTGCCCACGGCGACCAGCAGTCGCTTGCCAATGAGGGCGTCGCTGCCGAGGCCGTCCGCCAGCGCGACATGAGAATGCCACAGAACCTGACAGCCGATGAGCAGGCGCCCTATCGACGCCATATGGCTGAAGAAGAACGCTTTTCAACGGCCGAACAGGCCCTGAAGCAGGCACTTGCCAATGACCCGGTTCTGAAAAAGTATGGCAAAAACTTCAAGGTCGACAGCAGCAGTGCTGGCCTTCGCATTCAGATGGTCGACGACGAGAAAAATGCCATGTTCCCACTGGGCAGTGCGGACATGATCGAAATTACGTCCCAACTGCTGGCTAAAGTGGCCGCGATGGTCAAGCCAATGTCCAACAAGATCGTGATCGCCGGCCACACCGACGCCATTCCTTATCGTGCCGGTTCAGGGTATGGCAACTGGGAGCTCTCGACTGACCGCGCCCATGCCGCCCGGCGAGCACTGGTAGAAGCCGGCGTGTCAGAGGAGCGCATTGTCAACGTTTCGGGTAAAGCCGCGACCGATCCCCTTATCAAGGCCGACCCAAAAGCAGCAGGCAACCGGCGCATTAGCATCCTGCTCATGCGGGAGAACACGACAGCTGCTGAACTCAATCGCGATCGGTCACTCCATGGCGCGACTGGTGGCCGTGGATCGTCAGGGTTCAGCCCATCCGGTCGGGAATCAGGCCGTTACACACGTCAGAGCGAACGCCCAAGCCAGACCGGCGGCACGACATGGTTTGGCCAGGATGGCAGACCCCTTGATACATCGCGCACCAATAGCGCGCCCATCAATCCAGCGTCAGTGAATGTCGCCCCTGCCCTGCAGCCGGAAGCCCGCAATACGCAGCCTGTGGCTGCCACCGAGATCCCTGCGGCAGCCGCAACTGCAGACCACGACGCTGCACCTGAGGCCCCCAGTGCCGCCGAGGTAGATCATCCAGCCACGGCAGATGTGTCCGCCAACAAAATCGAGCACGAACCGGCTGACCAGGTAGAAATCGGTGAAATAGAAGCCGCCGTTGAACCTGAGATTGCCGAGGAAATTGACCAGGGCCTGCCACCGGTGGGCGATATCTGGCTGGACCTCGAATAACCCATTAAAATTCCGCGCAACCGGGCTGACCAAGGACCGGCGCCAGGGCAACTTGGGCTCTTGGCAAGTGGGCTGCGGTCCCTATCATGGCGCCCATGATCGATGTCGACCCGCCCGTCCTGATGTGGGCCACCCTGGGCCTCGGTGCGCTGGCCATTATCGGCTTTGCAAACCGTCGGATACCGCTTGAAGCAACGTCTGCGGCGCTCCTGGGCCTGCTACTGGTGCTTTTCGCGATCGCGCCGCTGCCGGTCGGTATCGACGGGCGCATGTTGGACGCGACCGAGTTGCTGCGCGGCTTCGCCAACCCGGCGCTGATCGCTGTCGCGGCCCTGTTGATCATCGGCCACGGGATGGTGCGCACCGGTGCCCTTGATGCCGTCAGCGAGATCATTTTCCGGATATCCCGCGGCAGCCCCGCCATTGCCTTCACACTAACCCTGGCAACCGCGCTTGTGGTCAGCGGCGCACTGAACAATACGCCTGTGGTCGTCATGTTCATTCCAGTTCTGGCGGCGCTGGCCGAGCGACTTGGCCGGGGCGTCGGGCGCATCATGATGCCGCTGTCCTATGCCGCAATACTTGGCGGCATGACGACATTGATCGGCTCCAGCACCAATCTGCTGGTGTCCGGCACAGCCGTCGATCTCGGGCTCCGGCCACTCGGTTTTTTCGATTTCACAATACCGGGGCTCGTGATGGCCGCTGTCGGTCTGGTCTATGTGCTGCTGATCGCGCCCCGACTGTTGCCAGATCGCGCACCGGATCCGGGCGCCGTCTCCACCGGTGCCGGCAAACAGTTCGTCGCCCAGTTTTCGATTGAGCCCGGCTCCGAGCTCGTCGGCCAACGCTCGGTGGGTGGGCTGTTTCCGGCGTTTCGTGATCTCACGGTCATGCGGTTGCAGCGCAGCGGCGAAATTATTCCACCGCCTTACGAGGATGTAGCACTCGAAGCCGGCGATACAATTATCGTCGCAACGACCCGCAATGCGCTGGCCAATATCGTCGCGCGGGCCCGCTGGTTCCAGGTAAGCGGCGGGACGGCGGAGGCCGACGAGGAAACCGGAGAAAAGAAACCGGAAGATAAGGGCCGCCCCGGCAACGTGCTCGCTGAAGCCATGGTGTCTCCCGGCTCCAGGATGGTTGGATTGCCGATTGAGCAAATTGCATTTCCGGCAGCTGAGAACATTTCCGTGCTTGGTGTGCAGCGCCGCTCCCGCATGACCCGCTCCCTCATCCACGAAGTTCGCCTCGAAGCCGGTGATGTGATGCTACTTCAAGGCCGACGCAACGGGCTACGCCGGCTGCGCGCAAATCGCGATGTCGTATTAATGGAATGGTCCGCGCTAGAGCTGCGGGCTTACAAGCATGCACGGCGGGCGACCCTGATCTTCATGGCCGTCGTTGGCCTCGCCGCATCTGGAGTGTTGCCGATCGCAGTCGCCGCCGTAGCTGGCGCGGCGCTGATGATCGCCTCCGGCGCCCTTAATGTTCGCCAGGCGGCACGCGCTATCGACCGGCAGATAATACTGGTAGGCGCGGCAGCCCTGTCGCTCAATGCCGCGCTAATGGCGACAGGTGGCGCTGAGTTTATAGCTCACGGGCTATTGTCGGCGCTGGATGGCGCGGGACCTGCCTATATTCTCTCGGCATTTTTCTTGCTGGTCGCGATTTTCACCAACCTTCTCACCAACCAGGCCTGTGCCGTTTTGTTCACACCTATTGCCATTGGGCTTGCGACCAGCCTGCAGGTTGACCCCATGGTGTTTGTGATTGCCGTTGTGCTGGCGGCAAACTGCTCCTTCGCAACGCCCATCGGCTATATCACCAACATGCTAGTCATGGCACCGGGTCGCTACCGGTTCATCGATTTTGTGCGTGCTGGCGTGCCACTCATAATCCTGTTGTGGCTGACATTCTCGTTTTTCGCCGCCTGGTATTATGAGCTCTAACGTCCAGATTCGACTCACGGTGTAACCCCAAGACATGCGCGCGCCTCAGCCCCTTACCCAACTTCATGTGAGCCAGCTTCTGCCGTGCCCGTATCTGCCGGACCGAGCCGAACGCAAACTGTTCGCACCCGTCATGGGTTTGGGCGCGGTCGAGCTATACGGAAATCTGCAGCGCGCCGGATTTCGCCGTAGTCATGAAATTGCCTATCGGCCGGTCTGCCCCGGATGCAACGCCTGTATTCCGGTGCGGGTCAACGCCGCAAAATTCAACAATGCAAAATGGGTGCGGCGCACGCGCAACATCAACCGCCCCCTCCGGGCGGCTATCGGCCCCGCACGGGGAACTGAGGAGCACTACGCGCTGTTTCGTCGCTATCTCTTTGACCGGCACGACGACGGCGGCATGCTCGACATGGACTATTTCGATTATCGCGAAATGGTTGAAGCAACCGCCATTACCTCTCGCATGGCCGAGTTCCGTGACCCCGGCGGCGCGCTGATCGCAGCCTGCCTGTTCGATATCACGGACGACGGGTTGTCCGCCGTTTACTCCTATTTCGATACATCCGACGACAAAAAAAGCCTCGGCACCTACATCGTCATTTGGATGATCGATGAGGCACAAAAGCTGGGATTGCCGTTTGTCTACTTGGGATACTGGATTCGCGGTGTCCCTAAAATGGATTACAAATCGCGATTTCGGCCTCTTGAAGCATTGGTGGGCGGCAAGTGGCAGGACCAGTCAAAGCTGGAGTTGAGCGATTGCGCGAGCCCCGCCGGTGACGTTATCCTTTCTCGATAGGAAGACTGACCGGACAATCAGGAAGGCACGGTTGGTCCCAACGATAACAGGAGGCCTGAATGACCAAGATCATCAAACGCCGCTCATTACTGAAGGGGGCCGCACTTGCTGGCGCTGGCGCCGTTGCGGTTGCTGCTTCGACCCTGCCCTCGCCCGCGATCGCCCAAGGCAAACGTGAGCTCAAAATGGTGACTACATGGCCCAAAAATTTCCCCGGGCTAGGCACCGGCGCTCAGCGCGCCGCCGATCGAATCACTGAGGCTAGTAACGGAGAACTGACGGTCAAGGTGTATGCCGCCGGCGAGCTGGTGCCTCCGTTTGAATCGTTTGATGCCGTCAGTCAGGGCACCGCCGACATGTATCACGGGGCGGACTATTACTGGCAGGGCAAGTCCAAGGCCTTCAACTTTTTTACCGCTGTTCCGTTCGGATTTACGGCGAGCGAAATCAATTCCTGGATTTATCACGCTGGCGGTCAGGCGCTGTGGGACGAGCTTACTGCGGACTTCAACGTGAAATCTCTGATGTGCGGCAACACCGGTGTGCAATGGGGAGGCTGGTTCAACAAGGAGATCAACGGCATTGATGACCTCAAGGGGCTCAAGATGCGCATGCCGGGCCTGGGGGGCGAAGTACTGCGTCGTTTGGGCGCGGCTGCCATTGCCCTGCCCGGCGGCCAGATTTTCGAGAATTTGCAATCCGGCAACATCGACGCAACCGAGTGGGTCGGCCCATGGAACGACCTCGCGTTCGGTTTTTACAAGATCACCAAATACTATTATTGGCCGGGATTCCACGAACCGGGCTCGATGCTGGCGCTAGGCATCAACCGGAGTGTCTGGGAAAGCCTCACCAAGAACCAGCAGACGCTGGTATCTGCGGCTGCGGCCGCCGAAAACGACTACATGTTGGCGGAGTTCAACGCCCGAAATGCCGAATCCCTCGACACGCTGGTCAATAAACACAATGTAGTGGTCAAGCGGATGCCGAACGAAGCGCTGAACGCCATTGGCGAAGCTGCCGGCCAGGTGATGTCAGAAGTTGGCGCAGAGGGCGGTGTCACCAAAAGGATCTACGATAGCTTCATGGATTTCCGGTCAAAATCCATCGCTTACTCAAAACGCTCTGACCAGGCCTATTGGCAGGCCCGTTTGCTGCCGTTCAAATACGGCGGATAATCCGTCCGTGAGCAAACAGCGTGGGGCGGTCGTTGGGGCCGCCCCACGTTTTTTTTGGAAAGACTGATATTACGTGAACACATTGCGCACCCTCACGCTGGCCATTGATACGCTGAACGACAGAATCGGGCGTGCGGCCGCCTGGCTCGCCGTCGCAATGGTGATCCTGCAATTTGTCGTTGTCGTCCTGCGGTATGTGTTCAGCTATGGCTCTATTTTCATGCAGGAAGGCGTGATTTACCTACATGCCGTGCTGTTTCTGATCGGGGCCGGTTACACCTTGCTCCAAGGTGGCCACGTGCGGGTCGATATCCTGTATCGCGGCGCCACGCCCCGTAAAAAGGCGGTTGTCGATCTCGCGGGGTCACTGCTGCTGTTGCTGCCGGTATGCGCAATTATCGCCTGGGCGACAGCACCTTATGTCGGCCAATCCTGGATCGTCCTCGAAGGCTCGAAAGAGACCAGCGGCATTCCGGCGGTATTTCTCCTCAAGTCATCAATTCTTGCGTTTGTCGCGTTATTAGCGCTGCAAGGCGTTTCGATGATTTTTCACTCGCTGCTGATTTTGTCAGGCGACAGGCCGCCAGATGATGAGCAGGGCCAGGATATAGCAACGGGCGCCTGATCATGGCCGTTAACGAAATACTCGTCCTCGTTCTGTTCGGCGCCACGTTTCTAAGTCTGCTCGCAGGTTTTCCAGTGGCATTCACGCTTTCGGGTGTGGCGCTAATACTCAGCCTGATCTCTTACGCATTTGGCATTTTCGACGTCACATTTCTTATGGCGATGCCGCAGCGCATATTCGGCAACGCCATGTGGAACGAGGTACTAATCGCAGTACCTCTATTTGTCTTTATGGGCGTCATGCTTGAACGCTCAAAGGTCGCCGAGGAACTTCTGGAATCGATGGGCCGACTGTTCGGCGCGTTGCGAGGCGGCCTTGGTATTTCGGTCCTTATCGTAGGTGCTCTGCTTGCGGCCTCAACTGGCATTGTTGGCGCGACCGTGGTGACCATGGGGCTTTTGTCACTACCAACTATGCTGCGACGCGGCTACGACCCGAAGCTCGCAACCGGCATGATCTGCGCATCCGGCACGCTTGGTCAGATCATCCCGCCATCGATTGTGCTCGTTATTCTCGGTGAACAGATATCCAACGCTTACGTTGATGCCCAGCGAGAGATCGGCAACTGGTCACCCGACCCGGTATCCGTCGGCGATCTTTTTGCCGGCGCTCTGATCCCGGGCCTCATTCTGGTCGGCATGTACATTCTCTATCAAGTCGGCATGGCGATCTTCCGCCCCAAAAGCTCACCAGCTATCCCCATGGATGAGGGCGTCACCGAAATCGGATGGGCGCTCTGGCGCAAAATTGGCCGCGCCCTCGTGCCGCCACTGGTGCTGATCGTTGCAGTGTTGGGCTCCATTCTGGCCGGCGTTGCGACTTCGACTGAGGCGGCAGCCGTCGGGGCCGTCGGGGCCATTGCATTGGCGGGCTTGCGCGCCAACGAAAAACGCGGCTGGCCCATCTATGCCGCCGGTTTGGCGCTAGTCGGCATGCTCATTCTGGCCGAATTTGCCGACTTGAGAATTGCCCAGGAGAACATGGGCGCCGGAAATATCCTCGGCATCGCGGTTGCCATTGCTTTATGCGTGGTTCTCGCGTGGGGCATTGGCATCAGCCTGTGGCGCGTAACGCGATCCGGGGTGCTGCGCGAAGTCTGTCGCTCGACGATGAAAATCAGTGCCATGGTATTTGTCATCCTGATCGGCGC
>JABJCZ010000134.1 GCA_018668475.1 Alphaproteobacteria bacterium
CGACCTGGCCCGCCTGTCCCGCGACCTCGTTCTGCTGCGCCAAGATGCACCGCCGCCGGAGCCGCTCTCAGCCATGGCTGTGCGCGAGCCGGAGCCGGATGTGTTGCTCGGGTTTTTGCTGGAGCAGGGGTTCAAAAGTGTCGCGCAACGAATCGGCAGCCAGCTCGGCGTCAAGGCGGGCGAGATTGCTACATCCACCGCAGCCGAACCCACCCCGGCGCAAGGCACTCCGGAGAAGGCGGATTATTCACTGGTGCAGGATATGCCAACGCTGGAAACCTGGATTGCCCGGGCAACGGACGCCGGCATCGTCGCAGTCGATACCGAGACAACATCGCTCGACGCATCGCGGGCCGCACTAGTTGGTGTGTCGATGGCGATTGAACCGGGCGAGGCCTGCTACATTCCCCTGCAGCATCGCACCACCGACCTGCTGGCCAGCGGTGATGACCTGAAACAAATCCCGCTGGATCAAGCCATTGCGGCGTTGAAACCGTTGCTTGCCAACCCGGCGGTTCTCAAAATTGGCCAGAACATCAAATACGACATGCGCGTGCTGGCGCGCCAAGGCATCTCGGTGGCCCCCATCGACGACACCATGGTGCTGTCGTTTGTGGTGGATGGCTCACTGCACGGCCACGGCATGGACGAGTTGTCAGAGCTGCACCTTGGGCACAAGCCGATCTCATACAAAGAGGTCGCCGGCACCGGCAAACAGCAGATCACTTTTGATGAGGTGCCGTTGGAAACCGCGCGGGACTACGCAGCCGAGGACGCAGAGATCACGCTGCGCCTGCACCAGATGCTCCGGCCGCAGCTATTGGCTGACCACATGGTGAGCGTCTATGAACGGCTGGAACGCCCGTTGGTCCCCGTGCTCATGCGGATGGAACTTGCCGGGATCAAGGTGGACCGTACCGTACTCGCCCGCCTGTCGGAAGATTTCGCCGGCCGAATTGCGGAGCTGGAAGAGGAGGTTCACAAACTCGCGGGCCACCCGTTCAATCTCGGCTCACCGAAACAACTCGGCGAAGTGCTGTTTGATGAAATGGGCCTGACCGCCGGGAAACGCGGCAAATCAGGCGCCCGCAGCACCGGTGCCGATGTGCTGGAAGGGCTGGCGGCCGAAGGGCATGATCTGCCGGCGCGGGTGCTCGATTGGCGCCAGCTTGCCAAACTCAAGAGCACCTATACCGATGCCCTGCTCGATCATATGGTGCCGGAAACAGGGCGCGTGCATACATCGTTTTCGATGACCGCCGCCAGCACTGGCCGGCTTGCATCATCCAATCCGAATTTGCAGAACATTCCAATCCGCACCGAGGAAGGCCGAAAGATTCGCCAGGCGTTTGTCGCCGAGTCGGGCTGCAAGCTGCTGTCAGCTGATTACTCGCAGATCGAGCTGCGCATTCTCGCCCACATTGCCGGCGTCGATACGCTCAAGCGGGCCTTTGCCGATGGTGTCGATATTCACGCACTGACCGCCAGCCAGGTCTTTAGGGTGCCCGTCGACGGCATGGAGCCGATGATGCGGCGCTCTGCAAAAGCGATTAATTTCGGCATCATCTACGGCATCAGCCCGTTCGGTCTTGCTCGCCAGCTCGGCGTGCCCCAGGGCGAAGCCAAGCGCTATATCGACTCCTATTTCGAACAGTATCCCGGCATCCGCGCCTATATGGACAAGACGATAGAAGATGCGCGGGCCCACGGGTCCGTCTCGACACTGTTTGGCCGGCGCTGCCACACACCGGGTATCAACGATAAGAATCCGGCACGGCGCGGGTTCTCGGAACGTGCGGCAATCAACGCACCCATCCAGGGCACCGCAGCCGATATCATCAAGCGCGCAATGATCCGCATGGACGACGCCCTGGACGATGCCGGCCTGGCGGCAAAAATGCTGCTTCAGGTACACGATGAACTGGTCTTCGAAGTGCCGGAGGCCGAAATCGAAAAGACCGGCGCGGTCGTGCGCCGGGTCATGGAAGGTGCGGCGCACCTCGATGTGGCACTGGTGGTCGATATCGGTGTCGCCGACGACTGGGCGCAAGCGCACTAGTCTCGCAACAGGAAAGGTCGGAACCCATGAGCGAAACGCAACAGGCCCGCGATTTTGTCGGCTATGGCCGCATCCCGCCAGATCCGAAATGGCCCGGCGGGGCGCGCATTGCCGTCAACTTCAACCTCAATTACGAAGCCGGCGGCGAGGCCAGTGTTGAGGAAGGTGATTCGGCATCAGAGGGCATGCTCAACGATATCGGCTTTCCGGCGATCGAGGGCCAGCGCAGCCCTCTCGCTGAATCGGCATTTGAATATGGCTCACGGGTGGGCGTGTGGCGGGTGCTACGGGCCTTTGAGCGCTTCAACGTTCCAATGAGTGTGCTGGCGGTGGCCCGCGGGCTGGAACAGAA
>JABJCZ010000135.1 GCA_018668475.1 Alphaproteobacteria bacterium
GTACTGGACCTTGGCTGCGGTACCGGACGCCTGCTTGCTGAATTGAACCCGTCTTACGGCGTCGGGCTAGACATCTCGGCTAGCATGATCGAGGCCGCGCGCACCAACTACCCTTTGGATCGCAACCCGAACCTCAATTTCATCGTCGGCGACGCGGAAGACAAAAATACACTGGAATCGCTTGAGGGGCAGTTCGACATCATCATTTTGTCGGACACGGTTGGTCTGCTTGAGGACGTGCAAAAATCGTTTGCTGCGCTGCATTCCCTTTGCCACAACGATACCCGGATCATCGTTTCCTATTTCTCGTGGCTGTGGACACCGGTATTGGGCCTCGCTGAAATGCTCGGCACAAAAATGCGACAATTGCCATTGAACCGGCTTTCGCACACGCATATCGAATACATTCTCGAGCTGTCCGACTTCGATATCATCACGCGCGACTGGCGCCAACTGCTGCCCAAACGCCTTTTCGGCCTCGGTCGGCTCGTCAATCGCACTGTCGCAACACTTCCCTTCGCCCGCCGCCTCTGTGTGCGCAATTACGTTGTCGCGCGCTCTCTGAAACACGCCGGACTATCAAAGCCTTCACTGAGTGTTGTGATTCCGTGCCGTAACGAGCGCGGCAATATTCGACCGGCAGTCGACCGCATGCCGGAATTTCCCGGCGACCTCGAAATTGTTTTCGTTGAAGGCCATAGCAAGGACGGCACACTGGACGAGATCAACGCCCTCAAGGCGGAGCGCCCTGACCTCAACATTCAGGTAATGGTGCAGGATGGCGTCGGCAAAGGCGATGCTGTCCACAAGGCCTTTGCCGCCGCATCCAATGACATTCTGATGATTCTGGATGCTGACCTGACGGTGCCGCCTGAGGATTTGCCCAAATTCTATGAGGCGATTGCAAGCGGCAAAGGCGAGTTCATTAACGGCACGCGCTTTGTGTATCCGATGGAAAAGGGCGCCATGCGCTGGCTCAATGTCGGCGGCAATCTCTTTTTCTCCTGGGTGTTTTCGTGGCTGCTCAACCAGCGTTTCACCGACACATTGTGCGATACCAAAGTGTTGACGAAGGCGCATTACGAGCAGGTAGCGGCAAACCGAAGTTACTTTGGTGACTTCGATCCCTTTGGTGATTTCGATCTCATTTTCGGCGCCTCCAAACTGAACCTGAAGGTCGTGGAAGTGCCAATCAGATATGCTGAACGCACCTACGGGACCACGCAAATTTCGCGGTTCCGCCACGGCGTCATGTTGTTGCGTATGGTCGCGTTCGCTTATCGCAAAATGAAAGCCATTTAATGGCGAACTCGGTAGCGGACGACGGACGGATGGCGGCCTATCGGGTCACCTGGGAAACGAAGCCTGCCCTGCGGGCCATCTATCAGGATTACTACCGACATATTCTTGCGGCCAGCAGGTCGGGAAAAGTTCTTGAAATCGGTGGCGGCTCCGGCCACCTGCGCGATTACCACGCCGATGCCGTGCTGACTGATATACAGCCGGCCCCCTGGGTTGATGCCGCAGCGGATGCACAGGCCCTGCCCTTTGCGGATGAGACGTTCGACACCATCGTGATGCTCGATGTGCTACATCACATCGAGCATCCGCCACGCTTTTTTCGGGAAGCCGCGCGGATCCTGAAACCAGGCGGGCGACTGGTGATGCTCGACCCGGCCATTACACCGGTCAGCAATATCATTTTTCGTCTGACCCATCCTGAACCGGTGAATATGCGCGGAGACGCCTTTGCGGATGGTGAGCCGGACCCCGCCCGCGATCCTTACGACGCCAACCAGGCAGTGCCAACCCTGATTTTCGGCCGTGCGGCGGGTCGGGGGCGGTTTGACGGCGAGAATCCTACGCTCACCATTAAACGGGTCTCTCGCCTCAGTCTCTTTGCTTATCCGCTGTCCGGTGGGTTTCGCCCGTGGAGCCTGATCCCGGTTTTTCTGGTTCGCCCGGTACTCAAACTGGAGAACCTACTTCTCCCATTGATCGGTTGGGCCTTGGCATTTCGCATGCTCGTTGTCGTTGAGCGCCAGTAGCGGCGAGCGCCCGCGACCGGGGTGATTGCCCCGGCACAATGGAATTGTGATACTCGCCAATCATTTTTGATTCTGGCAATTCAGCCCGACACAACAATTCGCGGATCGACCCCGCACGCTTCTGCTCATGCTAACAACACGACAAAAACTGTTTCTGGTTCGGCTGGCTTCCGGCCCGATCCGGCTGATCACCGGCAACCAGCGGCCCGGTAAGAAACGCGTGCAACGACGTGGCATTGAGTGGGAACTCGACCTCGACGAGGCGATCGACTTTGTGATTTTTTTGTTCGGCGCCTTTGAGCCCGGCACCATACGAGCTTATGGAAAAGTTGTTCGGGCAGGATCCGTCGTACTCGACATCGGCGCCAATGTCGGTGCCCACACGTTGCCTCTGGCACAACTCGTCGGCTCACAGGGTCGGGTTTTCGGTTTTGAGCCAACGAAGTATGCCTATTCCAAACTGCAGGCCAATGCGGCACTGAACCCCTCACTGGCAACCTGCATCAGCGCTGAACAGATACTGCTATCTGACGTCATTGCTGAACACAGCGTGACCGAGATCGCGTCGAGTTGGCGGCTTCGACCGTCGGCTGACGCGCACGTGCTTCATCGCGGTGAAGGAAAAACAACAGCAGGCGCGCGCACGACCACGCTGGATGCCTATGTGGCAGAAACGGGTATCGAGCACATTGACTTGATCAAAATGGATGTCGATGGAAACGAACTCAGCGTGCTGCGCGGTGCTGCAAAAACTCTGGCGCGAGACCGGCCATGGATCATTTTTGAACTTGCTCCCTATATTTTGGAAGAGCAC
>JABJCZ010000136.1 GCA_018668475.1 Alphaproteobacteria bacterium
AAAGGCGAGGGGACAATGCAGGTCATCACGGCGCTATCCTGTCGGTAAAGTCCGAAAAATGCTGTGCCAGCTTCCTGAGCTGCAAATAGCATTTTTTCAATCTCGGTGATTGTTTCTGTCTTGCAATCCACGGTCAGCTTTAGCCCATCGTCGAATTTACGAAAATCGGTGTTTTGCGTGGTTTCCAGCTTATAACGCGCGGGATCGAAACGTTTTAGCCGGCCACCAAACAGTTCCAGAATACAGGGTATTGTCTGTTCGCCGATGATGGCGAGTGCGCGGCGGAGTTTTGATTTTGCACCGCGTGACGCGCTGACTTCAATACCAAGCCCTTGAGGTGGCCAGGAGTAGGTCGGCCCATCTGGGGCGACAGGATGCCCGTCACGTTCGGCTTCGCGATTCAGGATCGCGAGAGTTTCTTCGACCAATATCGCATATTCGGCTTCGGTGTTGTTATCCCGTGGCAGGACCAGGAGAGATAATATTTCTCCATTCTGGGCTTCCATTGGCCGCCAGCGGCAAGAAAGTCCGTTGAGGTCAGGTCGGGTGCCGGGTGGCGCGGGTTCTACGGTATAGTCGCCGGATTTCATCGCGGCATCCGCCCAGGCGATACCACCGCCGGAAAACATCGCATAGGCGACACCCGGTGAAACTTGGAACCGGGCAACGCATACTTGTTTACCGGCAGCGATGACATCGCGAACCGGCACTAAAGCCGCCCGCAATTGGAGATCAATTTCTTCTTCAGCCCAAATTTGGCATCCCGCGAGGGCTTCAGCGACGGCGTCACGGCGGCTTTCGGGCACGGCAAACGCGGCGCCGTCCCCGCCAAAGACGAAGGGGAATGAAGCGTCTCTGTCGAGGTTCATGATGGCGGATATAACGCTGGCACCAACGGTGTTAACAGCTTTGTATCGCCCGGCCTGTAAAGCGCCTGTGGAGTTGACGACGTCGGCCACGCCGATCAGCCAATCTTCGGGCAAGGGCCGGTAACAGTCTTTCTGAACGACGTCCTTGAACTCTGTGAAGGCCGGGATCGTGTCGAAGAACTGGTCATTCATCGGTTTGACGCCGCCCTTGGTTAGTCAGCTCTGCCAGCTTTTATCACTTAGGCAATATTCGCCTTCTTTCAACCGGCTGAGCCTGCCTTCTTCGCGAATTTCATCGAGGGCTATAACAACTTCACGACCATCGCGGGTACCAATGGCGGCCATAAGCTGTTCGTAGCTCTTGGGTCCATCCTCGAGTGCTACGCGGACGCTATCGAATTTTTCGCCAGCAAGCGTTGGTGGCGCGGGTACCGTAAATTCGATGGCACTTCTTTTGTCATTGGGGATTGTTAGGTCGAAGCCTGCTTTGGAACCAACCCGCGCGCCATATAAAGAAGGGTCGAGCGGCAGGGTTCGCATACCGCCTTGTACGACGAGATCGCGGTCCGGTTGGAACCGTGTGGCCAGCGCCCATTCCATCTGGTCATTGTCAAAAATATCGATGTCGTCATTCACAACGAAGACGTTTTTCACATTGGCGAGACAGCCAAAGGCGGCGGCGATGGCGTTCTGTGCTTCGCCAGGAACGCGGGGCCGCATTGAAATTCGTAGGTTAAACATGCCGGCGCCAGCCCCTGTCGCATTGACGGCTACCGGTTCGCGGATAGCGGTTTGCAGCGCCCGCCAGACGACGGCTTCTGACTTAAGCGTGTTGAGAACTGCAGTGTCCGTGCGCCCAATGTAAGGGCCGCTGATTGTTGCAGTCTGGAACAAAGCATCCGAGCGCTTGGTGATGGCGGTCAAGTGAAAGACCGGGTTCTTTTTCATCACGCCGTAATACCCGGCAAATTCTCCGAAAGGTCCTTCGTCCTCTACATAGCCATGCTCGTCGAGATAGCCCTCGATCACCATCTCGGCGTCAGCAGGAACGAGAATGTCGTTGGTAATGCTTTTGACCAGCTTTAGCGGTGCGCCACGCAGTGAGGCGAGAAGCTCAGTTTCATCAACCGGAACACGCATCGTCGCGGCGACATAATCTATCGGATGGGCACCGAGAACAAAGCTGACCGGTAGTCTTTCTCCGCGTCCGGACGCGGCCTCATAAATTGCCCGAAGATCGCTGGGCGCGTTGAGGTCAACGCCAGCCTCGCGACGGCCGCGTATCATCATGCGACGGCAGCCGAGATTGGTCAG
>JABJCZ010000137.1 GCA_018668475.1 Alphaproteobacteria bacterium
CCATGCTGCCGGCCCAGAAACGACCCTGACGATCACAGCGCCCGTCGTTCAAGCGGCTGTCGGGAATATCGGTCTCAAGGTCATGAATTGTCTCGATTTCACCGGTCTCCATATCGAAAAACCGAAACCCGCCCCAGAAGCCGACTACCAGTCCGCCTGAGCCTCGCAATCCGATGCAGCCGGGCTCCTCCGCGACGTCGACGGTGCGGGTCTTGCCGCTTGCCGGGTGGTGCCAGTTGATCGTCTTGCCCTTGATATCGACCCAATAGAGCCGCTGCCGGGCGGCGTCCCACACCGGGCTTTCGCCAAGCTCGTTCTTGTTGTCCACGATCAGGTTGATATCCGGCATGCTGATATTCCTTTGGGTGTTCGTCTGCGGATGGGTGTCAGAGAAGTGTCGCTTCGGAGTCCAGGCCAAGAGATTGCCGGCCAGCGGGAACAGCGTTGGCTTCCCAGTTCATGGTGATATGGGCGAGGCAGGCGTGAGCATCTCTGAATGTGCGGGACAGCGGGTTGGTGTCAAACAATGCCGCGCCGCCTGCAGCGCTCACGATGTCATCAACAGCCCCGACTGAAAGCTTCGCGGCGTAGGCAGCGTTGCGTCGCAGCGCAAGCCGCGTCTCCATGTCAAAAATTTCGCCGGCTTCGGCGATGGCCATTATCCGTGCGGCGTCGGTTTTCAGAATCGCGGCAGCTGCGTTGATGGCGGCTTCGGCCTCGGCCACCTTGCTGTGCAGGGTCATGAACCCCGCTATTCGGGCGCCTGAACTGGTGGCCACACGCTCTCGCATCTGGCCGGTGAATATCTCGCTCGCCGCCATGGCACCGCCCAGCGTGGCGCTGCCTTGTACGAAGCCGAAACAGCCAAACATGGGTGTGCGAAAAATCGGAGCGTTGTTGAGTGCGAGGCCCGGCGAATCGGCATTTTTTGTTCGCTCCACGTCCAGTGTGCGGCACGTCGGCACAAATACATCGTCGACGATGACATCCTTGCTGCCAGTTGCGCGCAGACCCGACGTGTACCAATTGTCGTCCTGTGTTGCCTCTGACAGGGACACGTGAAAGAGCCAGGGTTTGGGGGGCTGGCCATCCTCAAGCAGATTGGCGCCGAAAATACACCATTTGGCGCCGTCGATACCGCTGGCAAATGACCAGCGCCCGCTCAGGCGAAAGCCGCCGTCCACGCGCGTTGCCCGACCCGCGGGAAACGCGAGTACGCCAACCAGAAAAGTCTCTGGATCGTCATCCCACACCTCGTGCTGACCTTCGGGTGGGAAAAAGCCGGTCATATAGGCATGGATACAATATTGGCCAAGCACCCAGCCGGTGGCGCTGCATCCGCGCCCGATGGTCGAGAGAACATCGACGAGGGCGGGGAAGCCCATCTCATACCCGCCAAACGCTGCAGGCTGTAGCAAGCGCGCAAAGCCAGCAGCGCGCAGGTCGGCAAGAGTATCATCCGACAGCCGGCGATTTTTGTCGGCCTCGTCCGCGCGGTCTCGAAGTACCGGAATGAGGGCTTCGGCCGTGGTCAGCATATCGGCATGAAGCAGAGGTGGTTCGGGGGCGGGCATCGGCGGTCTCCGTTCTTCAGGCGGGCTTGGCGCTGACGCAGTGTGCCGGGTGAAAGCGGGGTGGTGCAACTCCCGGATTGCGCCGGGCAGCTCTATCCCCGGTTTCGATCCAGAAAACCCAGTAGAGTTTCGAAGTAGGGGCCGGGTTCCTCCCACATGGGTAAGTGCGACGCGTTCTTGAATATCCGAATTTCGGAATTGGGCAATGCCTGGTGGATCTTCGCCGAACAGGCCGGGGTCAGCTCATCATGCATACCGCTCAGAACCAGCGCCGGCTGGGTGATGCGATGCAATTCGGGCAGCCAGATTTTGTCCTTGATACTGCCGGTGTAGCAAAATTCATTCGGCCCCTGAATAGCCATGTAAGGCGCCATGTTCCAGTCTGACAACGACCGCTTTACAGCGTCCGGCCAGGTGTCGAGGCGGCAAACGTGGCGGTAGTTGAGTAGCGTCACGGCGGCCTGGTATTCGGGATGATCAAGGGTTCCTTCGGCCTCGTGCCGTTTCATCATCTTCACTGTTTCGGAGCCGAGCGCACTGCGCAGCCGATCCAGCTCGCTCACCAGATGGGGGATGTCGCCAGCACCGTTTGCCAGAACAAACGTCTTGAATGTATCGGTGTATTTGAGGGCGTATTCCATACCCAACCAGGTGCCCCAGGATTGACCGTAGAGGTGCACCCTTCCGAGCCCCAGTTCGGTTCGTACGGTCTCCACTTCTTCGACATACCGCTCGATAGTCCAGAGCGAGGAATCGTCAGGTCTATCGGATTTCCCGCAGCCGAGCTGATCGAATGCAACGATGCGATACCCTTTGTCAGCCATCCAGGAATGCGCATCACGCACGTAATCACATGCAAGGCCCGGGCCGCCATTGAGACAAAACAGCACCTCATCTCCGGTGCCAAAGCTATAGGCCACCACCTTGTAGCCATCTACCGCAATCTCAATTGTTTCATCCGGTGTGCGGTCATCCCACATGTCTGCATCCTCTTCCTTCAAAACGGCGAAGGACCGAGCGTAGCGCACCACACGATCCGGTGCACCCATCGCTGTGCCATGCTTTTGCGTCGCGTGGGACTTAACAATCGTGGCGTGGGCGCAGTAAGATCGGCATTTGCCGCGGCCTGAAGGGAAGACATCATGAGTGCCACCGGGACAAAGGCTGTTGAGCTAAGTGAACAAGAGCGAGACATTCGGGTGGCGTTGGCGGGCTGCTACAGGGTCGTCGATCACATCGGATGGTCGGAGCTTATCTTCAACCACATTACCGTTCGTGTGCCCGGGCCGGACCGTCATTTTCTGATCAACCCCTATGGCCTTTGGTATGACGAAGTGACCGCCTCCAATCTGGTGAAGGTCAACCTCGACGGCGATGTCATTGGCGAGAGCGAGTGGGGGATCAACCCTGCCGGTTACGTTATTCACAGCGCCATTCATGAGGTTGTTGAAGACGCACAATGTGTCATTCACATTCATACGACGGCTGGCATGGCACTGTCGTGCCTGGCTGAAGGGTTGCGAACGGAGACCATTTACGACGCCGTTATCGACGGCGAGGTCGCGTATCATGATTTTGAGGGCGTCACCCTCTTTGAGGCCGAAAAGCCAAAGCTGGTGGCCAGCCTCGGGTCGAAGAAAATGATGATCCTCCGCAACCACGGGCTGCTCACGGTAGGGCGCTCGATCCCGGAGGCATTCATGTTCATGTGGCGCCTGAACCGGGCGTGCGAAATCCAGATTGCTGCGCACGGCGCCAGCAGCAACG
>JABJCZ010000138.1 GCA_018668475.1 Alphaproteobacteria bacterium
CGATATTGCGTCCAAAAACAGTGCGCCGAGCGAACAGGAAATCCGCGAACACCTCGAGGGCAATTTCTGCCGGTGCACGGGTTACCACAACATCGTAAAAGCCATTAGTGACGGCGCCAAAGCAATGGGGAGCTAAGCCAATGGCTGAAAATGGAATTGGCGCCCGGACCCTTCGAGTTGAGGATCAGCGCTTTCTGACCGGCCAGGGCAACTATCTGGATGATATCGTCCGCCCGGGCCAGAATTACGCGTATTTTCTGCGTTCCCCGCATGCTCATGCGACATTGAACAGCGTCGACACCTCTGCTGCGGCCAGTGCGCCCGGTGTGGTTGC
Organism: Alphaproteobacteria bacterium; assembly: GCA_018668475.1. GTDB lineage: Bacteria > Pseudomonadota > Alphaproteobacteria > UBA828 > UBA828 > JABJCZ01. The sequence goes on from JABJCZ010000138.1 coordinate 335, forward strand.
CGTGCTGACCGGCGAGGATGTCGCTGCAGCCGGGCTGGGGGGTGTCCCCTGCGGTTTTGCCCCGGCTGGCGCGACCGTCATGAACGAGCCGCCCCGCCCCTTGATCGCTCAAGGTAAAGTTCGCTTTGCTGGCGAGATTGTGGCCATGGTGATCGCGAATTCAGCTGCCGAAGCCCGAGACGCTTCCGAAAAGGTGAGCGTCGATTATGGCGTGCTGGATGCATCCGCCAGCACGGGCACTGCCCACAAAGACGGTGCGCCGCAGGTTCATGATGAGGCCGCCAGCAATACCTGCTTCGAGTGGGCCATTGGTGACAAGGACGCAACTGACGCCGCGTTCGCCGCGGCAACCCGTGTTGTCTCGATTGACCTCGTGAACAATCGCAAAGCGCCCAACGCTCTTGAGCCGCGCACCGCGATTGGTGAATACGACGCCGGGACCGGCAACTATACCTTGCACACAACGACCCAGAACCCGCACGTCACGCGGTTGCTCATGGGTGCGTTCGTGCTGCAAATTCCGGAGCATAAACTGCGGGTCGTTGCCCCTGATGTTGGTGGCGGGTTCGGTTCCAAGATTGCCCATTACCCAGAAGAGGCTCTCGTTACCTGGGCCGGCAAGGTGACCGGCAATCCCGTCAAGTGGACGTCCGAGCGGGCCGAAGCAATGCTGTCTGACACCCACGGCCGAGACCACGTGACCCATGCCGAAATGGCAATGGATGACGACGGCAAGTTCCTTGGTTTCCGCGTGGATACACAGGCTAACCTCGGGGCTTATCTGTCTACCTTTGGCCCCCTGGTGCCTAGCTACCTCTACGGCACACTACTTTCTGGCCAATATGCCATTCCGGCTATCCACGGATCGGTTCGGGCTGTCTTTACGCACACGACCCCGCTCGACGCGGAACGTGGCGCGGGTCGGCCTGAGGCGACCTATCTGGTTGAGAGCATCGTCGAGAAAGCAGCTCGTGAGACCGGTATTGACCGGGCCGAAATTCGCCGGCGCAACTTCGTGCCAGCGGATGCCTTCCCGTATGAAACGCCAGTCGCACTGACCTATGACAGCGGTGATTATGCGAAGGTGCTGGATGAGGCACTCAAGCTAGCCGATTACGACGGCTTTAGTGCACGGCGGGCGGAATCAGAAGGTCGTGGCAAATTGCGCGGCCTTGGATTCTCCTCCTACATCGAGGCCTGTGGGCTCGCCCCGTCAAATGTCGCCGGGGCCATTGGTGCTCGGGCGGGTCTCTACGAGGCTGCCGAAGTGCGCATGCACCCAACCGGCTCGGTAACGGTGTTCACGGGCTCTCACTCCCACGGCCAGGGTCATGAAACGACTTTCGCCCAGGTGGTTGTCGAGAAGCTCGGCGTGCCGTTTGAGAGTATTGAAGTCGTGCATGGCGATACCGACCGGGTGCCGTTTGGTATGGGCACTTATGGCTCGCGCTCGCTGGCAGTTGGCGGCTCGGCCATCGTCAAGTCCATCGACAAGATCGTCGAAAAGGGCAAGAAGGTCGCGGCCCATCTGCTTGAAGCGTCGGAGAGCGACATATCGTTCGCTGATGGCACCTTCAGCGTCGCAGGCACCGACAAAAGCGTATCCATCGGCGAAGTCGCCTTTGCTGCGTATGTGCCGCACAACTATCCGCTTGAAGAGCTTGAGCCGGGTATCGACGAGACATCCTTTTATGACCCTGCCAACTTCGTCTATCCGGCTGGTTGTCATATCTGCGAGGTCGAAATTGACCCCGATACCGGCGTAACCGATATTGTCAAATGGTCGGCCATCGATGACTTTGGCAACATCGTCAATCCGATGATTGTCGAAGGTCAAATCCACGGCGGCGTATCCCACGGTGTGGGCCAGGCACTCCTTGAAGAAGTGTCCTATGACTCTGATGGCCAGTTATTGGCCGGCACATTTATGGATTACGCCATGCCACGAGCCGACGATGTGCCGACCCCGGCACTGGGCTTCACGACTACGCCATGTCCTCACAACCCCCTGGGTGTAAAGGGTTGCGGTGAGGCCGGGGCCATTGCGGCGCCACCCGCTGTGATGAACGCGGTAACGGACGCGCTCAAGGATTACGATACGAGCGGGATTTCCATGCCGGCCACATCTGAAAAAGTATGGCGTGCAATCAATGGCGGCCGTGCCGCCGCAGCCGAATAAGACGGACTGGGAGACGAACGACATGTATGAATTTGAATATCACAAAGCCACGTCCGTAGATGATGCGGTAGCCGCCCAGAAGAAGGGTGACGACGCCCGCTTTCTGGCTGGTGGACACACTTTGTTGCCAACAATGAAGCAGCGTCTGGCAAGCCCGTCAGATCTCGTCGATATCAGCGGCATTTCCGGACTGGGCGGTATCACCGTCAGCGGCGACACCGTGACCATTGGCGCAACCACGACCCATGGTGAAGTAGCGGGCTCGGCCGACGTAAAGAAGGCCATTCCTGCTCTCGCCGCCATGGCGGGTGGAATTGGTGATCCGCAGGTGCGGTCTTGCGGCACCATCGGCGGCTCACTTGCCAATAACGACCCGGCAGCAGATTACCCCGCCGCGGTGCTTGCATTGGGCGCAACCATCGTCACCAACGAGCGGGAAATTGCCGGCGACGACTTTTTCGTCGGTCTGTTCGAAACGGCGCTGAACGACGGTGAATTGATCACCGCTGTGAAGTTTCCGGTGCCAACCAAGGCGGGATACTCCAAGTTCCCGAACCCGGCATCACGGTATGCCGTCGTTGGCGTCATGTACGCTGAGACATCAAGCGGTATACGTGTCGGTGTGACCGGTGCAGGCCCCAGTGCCTTCCGGGCGAACGACATCGAAGCGGCTTTTTCGTCAGGCAGCGACATTCCCGCATCGTCTGCCGCTGACCTCAACTCGGACATTCACGCCAGCGCTGATTACCGGGCGCATCTAATCGGCGTCATGACCAAGCGCGCTGTGGAAGCCGCAGGCTAAGCTCCACACCGTAATGAGCCTTGATAGAAAGGCGCTGCCCGATGAATTGGGCGGCGCCTTTTTTTCGTTTGAGTTATTGCTCACAGCAACGTGAACGCCATTGTCTGGCACCCAGTCGGCGTACGCGAAACACTTTCCCATGATCATTTTTCCCATGACCATTTTTCGGCATTTCAAAAACGTTCCTGGTCTCTTCGTGCTCGCGTTGGCTTCTCTTGCGATCGCGATCAGCGTGCCGCCCGCGGCTTCCAGCGATGACGCTCAGGAGGTGCCGCGCGGCTGGGCCAGTTCTTGGTCCGATACAGATTTTTCTCGCACATCCATCCGCTTTGGAGAAATTCGTTCCGGCGGCGTGCCCAGGGACGGCATTCCCGCAATCAACGACCCGGCCTATTCGCACGTCTCGCTGATTACCAAAATCGCGGCGACCGAGCCCGTGATTAGCGTTTTCCTCGGCGGCGAAAAACGGGCCTATCCGTTGCGCATCCTGATGTGGCACGAAATCGTCAATGACACGCTGGGTGGCGTTCCCATAGCGGTCACCTTCTGCCCCTTGTGCAATTCCGCCGTTGTTTTCGAGCGACAGGTGGACGGCCGGGTTTTTGATTTTGGCACAACCGGAAAGCTCCGCAATTCTGACCTCGTCATGTATGACCGACAGACTGACAGTTGGTGGCAGCAATTTGTGGGTGAGGCCATTGTCGGCGAAATGACCGGCACCACACTCAAAGCGCTGCCGTCGCGGGTTGAGTCCTTCGATCGGTTCAAATCTCGTGCCGGCGACGGACCCGAAGTCAGCGTCATTGTTCCCAAGGAGGAGCGCGCACGAAATTACGGCATGAACCCCTATAGCGGATATGATTCTTC
>JABJCZ010000139.1 GCA_018668475.1 Alphaproteobacteria bacterium
CTTGCGAATCTTGCCCATCATCTTTACGGCGCGAAGGTCGAGTTTTAGGTTTTTCAGTGCCGGCCGCCGTACCGGGCCTGCTAAGACAACATCGGAACACCCGGCGTGCCGCAATTGCCGGAGCGCCTCACCAACCTGTCCGAGGCTGACCAATGCGTGGTCACGATTTGAGTATGTTTCCTCATCCGTCTCGCCACGCAGGGCGATGATAAAAAATGGGCGGCCCTCCGCCTCGCACGCGTCGATAATTTGCCGCGGTAGCGAGCCGCTCCCGGCAAAAATGCCGAGCTTAGCTGTCACGGTCTCCGCGCGGCTGGCAGATGGAACGGGTACTATCGGCCTTGATGAAATCGACGATATCCATGACGGGCTCATTGGCGCCAAACAGATCAGCGACATCGAGGATACGCTCGGCCATTGTGCCTTCCTGGGCGAACAGCAGGCGGAATGCGCGACGCAGGTCATGAATGGTTTCGCGATCAAAGTCGCGACGCTTCAATCCCACAAGATTCAATCCTGCCAGGCGACCGCGGTCACCGGATACTGAACCATAAGGGATAACATCGTGGACGACCGCCGTGAGCCCGCCAATGATCGAGTGGCGGCCAACCCGAACAAACTGATGCACCGCAGCGAGCCCACCCAAAATTGCCCACTCACCGACCACGACATGGCCACCGAGCGTTGCATTGTTGGCCAGGATCACATTGTTGCCGACTTTGCAGTCGTGGGCTACATGAGCGCCAACCATGAACAGGCACTGGTTGCCAATTTTGGTCACAAGACCACCACCTGCGGTCCCCGGGTTCATTGTCGAATGTTCCCGAATGACGCAGTCGGTGCCAATTTCAAGTTGTGAAATCTCGCCCTGGAACTTGAGATCCTGTGGCGGATGCCCAATCGATGCGAACGGATAGATATGGGTACCGGCGCCGACGGTCGTATGTCCCTCGACCACCACATGAGATTTAAGCTCGACCCCGTCACCCAGTTTAACGTGCTCGCCGACGATGCAAAACGGGCCAATCTTTACGTCGCTGCCAAGCGTGGCGCCCGGCGCGACAATGGCGCTCTCGTGTATTTGTGTCATTCGTCGTCCAGAATCATCGCGGAATAAATGGCTTCCGCCACTACAACGTCGTCCACTCGGGCTTCGCCTGCAAATTTCCAGACATTGCGACGCCGCTGCTGTTTGGTCACATGAACTTCGATCTGGTCGCCCGGGACAACTGGTTTGCGAAACCGACATTTCTCAACTGACATGAAGTAGACGAGCTTATTGGCCATTTTCTCGCCAAGTGTGGTGGCAACAAGAATGGCAGCCGTCTGTGCCATGGATTCGACGATCAATACGCCAGGCATTACCGGTTTTCGTGGAAAATGTCCCTGAAAATGAGCTTCATTGATTGATACATTCTTGATGCCGATCGCGCCGACATCGGGAATGACCTCAATCACCCGGTCAACCATCAAAAAGGGATAGCGGTGTGGGATTGCCTCAAGAATATCTTCAATCTCGAAGCGCTCGACTTCCCTGCCTTCTGTTTGCTCAGTCATTTTTGTTGTTTTCCGCTTTTTGCCAGATGGGCCAGTATGGTTGATTGTCGATGCCAGTCCCGTATGGGCACTGCCGGCGTACCGCCATATGAGGTGCCTGAGGAGACGTCCTTGATGACTCCGGATTGTGCGGCAATTCTGACGCCGTCCCCAATATGTAAATGCCCGGCGAGGCCGCTTTGGCCACCAAGTTGCACGAAATCGCCGATTTCAGTGCTGCCGGAAATACCGGATTGTCCGGCCATTACGCATCCGGCGCCGGTTTTCGCGTTGTGCCCGATCTGAACGAGGTTATCGAGCCAGGTTCCCTTGCCGATAACAGTATCCGGCCCGGAACCACGGTCGATGCAGGTATTGGCGCCAATTTCACAATCGTCCCGAATAATCACTCGGCCGAGCTGAGGCACTTTGGTATGGCCAGTGGCGGCGGGCGCAAACCCGAACCCGTCCTGGCCGATGCGTGCGCCAGGATAAATTCGCACCCGGTCCCCTATCAGACAATGCGACAACGTCGCACAGGAGCCGATGGTGCAGTCGTCGCCGAGCTCTACCGCGCGACCAATCACCACATTGGGTTCGATAAGGCAGCGCTTACCCAGTTTCACATGTGCGCCAACGACAGCGCCTGCTTCAATTCGGCAGCCGGAACCAAGTTCCGCCGTTTCATCGACGATAGCTGAAGGGGCGATAGCCGGTTCAGGCACGTCGACAGGATAAAACGCCTGCGCGGTCAGGGCGTAAGATTTATAGGGGTTGTCCGACAACAGAAGTGATGTGCCAGTGGGCGCCCGATCTGCCAGCGACGGGTGAACAATACAGGCACCGGCGTGTGTTTCCCGGAATGCCGAAATATATTTTCGGTTATCCAGAAAGCTAATGGAAGACGGACCGGCCTCATGGAGCGGTGCGACGTCCTCTACCGATTGCTCGGCCGTTGTTGGGTCCGCCAATCTGGCAGATACGCGATCAGCCAATTCAGCGAGGGTAAAAGGACCAGCGACGGAAAAGAATCTCGGATCTGCCATGGGCCGCTCAATTGAGAGAGAAATCCAGAGTTACATCGGGCAACTTCTCGTCGAGCTCGCTCAGGACATCATTCGTTATCACGAGGGCGGGATTTGCAAACAGAATCTGTGATGCCGGCACAACAACCATCAGATTTCGCTGTTCGGCGATTTTAGCAATTATTTCGGTGACGGCCTGTTGGATTTGCCGCACACCAACACTATAGGCTTGATCCAAAGTGCGGCGACGCGCGCGCACGTCTCTCTTATGCGTCGCAACTTGGTTCTCGAATTCGCGACGCTTGTCAGCAAATGCTTCCGGCGCCAACAGAGACCTTTGACGAACGAGTTCCTGTTCAAGGTCTCTCAGCCGCGTTTCCTCAGCCAGCACTGCAGCTTCATAACTGCTACGGGTGCTCTCGATTTGCACCTGTATCGATTTTCCGGCTAGTGCCTCCCGCATGATGAGCTGAACCTCGACAACTCCGATATCGGAAGGGTCAGCCGCTGAGGCAGGTGTGCTCACGCCAAGCGTGGCGGCAAACAGAACGGCTGCGAGCAATGAAGCAAGTGATTGATACATGTTTTAAAACCTCGTCCCGAAGCTAAAGCGAAAAGTTTCCGTCTCGTCAAAGCTCTCTTTCAATATGGCCTGAGCGAAGTCTACACGAATAGGCCCGAACGGCGAGCGATAGCCAAAGCCAAAGCCGATCGACATACGGGGATCGCCGGAATCCGCGATCCCGACACCTGAATCATCGACTGTGGTCAAAGACCCGATATCAGTGAAGACGGAGCCGGTTAGCTCGAGTGCCTTGGTTATCTTGAGCGGAACAGAAACGTCGGCTGTTCCGGAATAGAACAGGTTGCCGCCCAGAGAGTCACCTGTTGCCAGGTCACGGGGCCCTACGCCGCCGGACTCGAACCCTCGCAAACTGGCGCCGCCAAGGAAGAACCGGTTGTTGATGCGAACGTCCTGTCCGAAACCCAGAATGTGCCCTTCCTTTATCGTCGCACTAGCAACCCAGCCACTGCCAAGAGGGTAAAAATAGCCGTAATCGAAGGTGTGTTTTATGAACTGAACATTGCCACCAAACCCAGCCAACTCTTGCCCGAAACGTATGACAAACCCTTCGGTGGGGGCAATACGGTTATCCCGTAGATCGTAAACTAAGCTATGCGCCACTGATGACGTCGTCGTCGTGCCATCTTGCTCCTTGATAAAGCGCGAAGCGTTTGCGTCTACATCACTGATTTCATCGCGCTGAAGCGTGTAGCGCAGGTTATGACGGAGGTCTTCAGCCAGCACGTACCCTAGCCGCACGCTCGTACCGACAGTTTCCTGATCAAACGAACTGACATCCTGCAAATCCGCTGACTTGCGAAAGAGGTCGAACCCGGCGAGAAGGTTTCTATCAAGGAAATACGGCTCGGTGAAGCTGAGGTCAATTTCCTGACGACGGGTCGAAAGAGTCAAACCCAGGCGAAGCGACTGGCCTCGGCCCAGCATGTTTCTTTCTGTGATGCTTACGTCACCCAGAACGCCGTCGAGCGATGAAAACCCAGCGCCGAAGCTGAGTTCACCGGTCGATTGCTCCTGAACTGAAACGGTGACTACAGACTGATCCGGTCCGCTGCCAGTTTCGGTGTCTACTTCAACAGCCTCAAAAAAGCCGAGATTCTGAATTCCCTGACGTGACCGTCTGATTTTTGCGGCATTGAATGCGTCGCCCTCGACGATACGGAATTCCCGGCGCAATACCTTGTCGAGCGTGCGTGTGTTGCCCACGATATCGATACGTTCAACATACACGCGCGGCCCTTCATTGAGCTCGAACTTGACGTCAATTGTAGCGTTGTCTCGGTCGCGTTTTATGCGCGGCCGAATATCGATAAATGCGTAGCCGAGATCGCCTGCTGCATCAGTCAAAGCCTGGATAGTGTCTTCCACATCGTCAGCATCATACCATTCGCCGGTGTAGGTTGTGAGCAGGTGAACCAAGGCTGCACCGGCAAGGTCCGGCAAGTGGCTCTCCACAGATATGCCGCCAAACCGATATCTTTGGCCTTCCTCCACGCTGAAGGTGACGTAAAAGGCGTCGCGCTCAGGGGTCAGCTCGGCCACCGCAGAAACGACCCGAAAATCGGCGTACCCGTTTTTCAGGTAAAATTTTCGCAGCAGCTCGCGATCAAACGTTAGTCGGTCCGGGTCATAAGTATCATCTGACGTAAAAAATTTGTACCAGGCGGATTCAACGGTCAGAATCTCGTCCCTCAGGACGCTGTCTCCGAACCGCCTGTTGCCGACGAAGTTGATGCGACGTATGCCCGTCGTCGGCCCCTCATTAATTTCGAACGCGAGGTCAACGCGGTTCTGCGGCAGTTGAATGACCTTGGGGTCAACGGTCGCAGCGAAACGCCCACTGCGGCGGTAAAGTTCCAGAATACGCTGGGCGTCCGCCTGAACCCGTGTTCGCGTATAGACCACACGCGGCCGCAGCTGCACCTCTGCGGCCATATCCTCATCGTCAATGCGCTCGTTCCCCTCAAAAGCGACGCGATTGATAATAGGATTCTCAACGACGCGAATAATTAGGGTTTGAGCCTCTCGCCGTATGGTCACATCAGCAAACAGACCCGTAGCAAACAGGGTCTTCAATGAACGGTTCACGGCCTCTGCGTTGAACGGATCGCCTGCACTGATGGATATGTAGGATCGGACAGTTTCGGCCTCGATCCGCTCATTGCCTTCCACGACAATGGTATCGACGCCCTGTTGAGCCTGAGCGGGAGACGTGACCGAAAGGCTTGTCGTAGTTGTCAGGCTCACGATGAGCGCCAGAGCGATACACCGGGTGCGGCACCAGCGTTGCGACAATGAGGAAAGCGTGGGTGTCA
>JABJCZ010000140.1 GCA_018668475.1 Alphaproteobacteria bacterium
CAGATCATCACTTTTACCTTTCCGCATATCGGCAACGTCGGCACCAATGATGATGACCGCGAAGCCCCCGCCCCGGCTGCGCGCGGCCTCATCCTGCGTGCCGATATCACCGAGCCCTCCAACTGGCGCGCCAACCAGCATCTCGATGCCTGGCTGAAAGCTCGCAATCTGGTTGGCATTGCCGGCATCGATACGCGCCGGCTGACCCGCCACCTGCGCCGCCACATGGCCCAGGACGGCGCCGTTGAGCACGCGCCGTCGGGCAATATTGATGCCGATGCGCTGATCGCCCAGGCCAAAGCCTGGCCCGGTATTGACGGCATGGACCTCGCCAGGGAAGTCACGTGCCGGCAAAGCTACATGTGGGAAGAGACCGAGTGGTCGTTCGAACGTCAGGGCGGCAGCTTCGGTCATTTGGGCGAGACCAAGCATCATGTTGTCGCCGTGGACTTTGGCGCCAAGCGCAACATCCTGCGCTCTTTGGCGAGCCGCGGCTGCCGGCTGACGATCGTGCCCGCCACCGCGAGCTTTGACGACATCATGGCCTTTGAGCCGGATGGCGTGTTTCTGTCCAACGGCCCAGGCGACCCGGCGGCCACCACCTTGTACGCTGGCCCGACCATCGAGGCACTGATCGCCTGGGGCAAGCCGGTCTTTGGCATTTGCCTCGGCCACCAGTTGCTTGGCCTGGCACTCGGCGCGCGGACGACGAAAATGCCCTTCGGCCATCGCGGCGCCAACCACCCGGTGAAGGACCTCGAAACCGGCAAGGTCGAGATCACCAGCCAGAACCACGGCTTCGAAGTGCTGGCTGACAGTCTGCCGTCCGGCGTTACCGCCACCCACATCTCATTGTTCGATGGCACGCTCGAAGGACTGAAGGTCGACGGCAAGCCCGTGTTCTCGGTCCAGTATCACCCCGAAGCCTCTCCCGGCCCGCAAGACGCCGCCTACCTGTTCGACAGGTTTATCGAGTTGATGGACGGAGCCGACTGAGCCATGCCCAAGCGCACCGACATCAAGTCCATTCTCATCATTGGCGCGGGGCCGATTGTTATTGGTCAGGCCTGTGAGTTTGACTATTCGGGCACGCAGGCGTGCAAGGCGCTGCGCGAAGAGGGCTACCGGGTCATTTTGGTGAACTCCAACCCGGCGACGATCATGACCGACCCGGAGTTTGCCGACGCCACCTATGTGGAGCCGGTGACGCCCGAGGTCGTGGCGAAAATTATTGAGGTTGAGAAGCCCGATGCGGTGCTGCCGACCATGGGCGGGCAGACGGCGTTGAACACGGCGCTGGCACTAGCCGAAATGGGCGTGCTGGAAAAACACGGCGTGCAGCTGATCGGCGCGTCGCCTGACGCCATTAAGGTTGCAGAAGACCGCCAGTTGTTTCGCGATGCGATGGATGAGATCGGGCTGGAAACGCCGGAAAGCCGGATCGCGCGTTCCATGGATGAAGCCTGGGAAGCGGTGGAGGTGGTCGGCCTGCCGGCCATTATTCGCCCGTCGTTTACGCTGGGCGGCACCGGCGGCGGTATCGCCTATAACCGCGAAGAATTTGAAGCCATCGTGCGGGGCGGGCTGGATGCCTCGCCGACCGACGAAGTGCTGGTCGAGGAATCAGTGCTGGGGTGGAAGGAATACGAGATGGAGGTCGTCCGCGACCGCGTGGACAACTGCATCATTATTTGCTCCATCGAGAACCTCGACCCCATGGGCATCCACACCGGGGATTCCATCACTATCGCCCCGGCGCTGACGTTGACTGACAAGGAATACCAGCGCCTGCGGAATGCTTCGATCGACGTATTGCGGAAAGTCGGTGTCGAGACCGGCGGCTCCAACGTGCAGTTTGCCATCAACCCCGAAGACGGCCGGCTCGTCATCATCGAGATGAACCCGCGGGTGTCGCGGTCCTCCGCGCTGGCGTCAAAGGCGACCGGTTTTCCCATCGCCAGGGTCGCCGCCAAGCTCGCGGTCGGCTATACGCTGGACGAAATTACCAACGACATTACCGGCACCACCCCGGCCTCGTTCGAGCCAACCATTGATTATGTTGTCACCAAGATACCGCGCTTCACGTTTGAGAAATTTCCCGGCACCGATGCGCTGCTGACGACGTCGATGAAGTCCGTCGGCGAGGCCATGGCGGTCGGGCGAACGTTTCAGGAATCGTTGCAAAAAGCGCTGCGCTCCATGGAGACCGGGCTGACCGGCCTTGATGAAATAGACATTCCCGGCTGGACCGACGGGGGCGACAGACAGGCCATTGTCGCCGCCCTTGGCCAACCCAGCCCCGACCGGCTGCTGGTGGTTGCCGAGGCGCTCCGCGCCGGGTTGTCGCACGATGCCATTCATACGGCCTGCAAGTTTGACCCGTGGTATCTGGAGCAGCTCCAGGTCATCACTGATGCTGAAAAAGAAGTGCGCGACGATGGCCTGCCTGAGGATTTCGCCGGGTTGCTCAGGCTGAAGCGCATGGGCTTTGGCGATGAACGCTTGGCTGCGCTGGCCGGCCTTGAGCCCGGCGAGGTCGCGGCCCGCCGTCACGAGCTTGGTGTGCTGCCAGTGTTCAAGCGGATTGATACCTGCGCCGCCGAGTTCGATGCCAACACGCCTTATATGTATTCATGCTACGAGACCGGCACGGTGGCCGAGCCTGCCGAATGCGAATCCGAGCCGACGGACGCCCGCAAGATCATCATTCTGGGTGGCGGTCCAAATCGCATCGGCCAGGGCATCGAGTTTGATTACTGTTGCGTCCATGCCGCCTTTTCGCTGTCAGAAGCCGGGTTCGAGACCATCATGGTCAACTGCAACCCGGAGACCGTCTCAACCGATTACGACACATCCGACCGGCTGTATTTTGAGCCACTGACCATCGAGACCGTGCTCGATATCGTGCGGGTCGAAAGCTCGGCTGGCGAGGTCGTCGGGCTCAATGTGCAGTTTGGCGGACAAACGCCGCTCAAGCTCGCCAGAGCGCTCGAAGCCGCTGGCGTGCCCATTCTCGGCACCAAGCCGGATGCCATCGACCTCGCCGAGGACCGCGACCGGTTTCGGACCCTGTTGCAGGAGCTTGGCCTCAAGCAGCCGGCCAACGGCATCGCCCGC
>JABJCZ010000141.1 GCA_018668475.1 Alphaproteobacteria bacterium
ACACGCTGAAAAAGTATTCAATGCGTTGCTGCGAAAAATAGACCGAATCGACCCGTCCTACAGGGACTAGGTGTTGCGGTCAGGCGGCTGCTTTTGCCGCTGCCCGGCGGGACGTGCCCAGCACCAGGGCGAGCCCCCCGAACAGCAAGGCCGCAGCGCCCCAGATGTAGATGCTGGGGATTTGCCCGAAGATAAAGTAGGCCCAGCCGATCCCACACAGCACGGCCAGAAAATTGAACTGCGCAAAGAAGACTGGTCCGGCCAGACGAACAATTTCGAAAAATGAAATCCAGAAAACCGAGTTGATCAAGACGGCCCACAGAACCGCGAAGTTGACTTCGGCCGGCCCGCGAAATGCATAGACCTGATCGGTCAAAAACATCACTGGGATAAGGATCAGCGCAGAAACCAACAGCAAACCGCTGGCGAGCGTTTCAGACGCTGATGCAGGGGGGCGATATTTGCCGGCAAGCACGTTGACGGCAGCAAAACAGACCGGTGCAAGCAAGCCCAACAGCAACCAGCCGGCCATACCTTTTTCCGGCAGGGCTGAATCCGGAAGTACCGCAAGGGCAACACCGGCAATACCAAATATGATGCCGAGAACACTGAGCCAGCGGAATGAATCCACTCGCAGCAAAACCGAAAACACATAGGTGAGCAATGGCGAGAGAATGAGCACCAGTGTTAGCGGGCCGGGCGGTACATTCGGCGCCACGTAACCGAGCAACCAGGACGGCGCTGCCATGCCCAATACGCCGAGCATCAAATAGGTGCGGAGATGTATTAATGTAAAGCGCGGTGGGTTGCCCCGTAAAACGGCATACGTAAGCAACACTATTCCGGCACCCATGCATTGCCAGAAAGCATAAGCGATGGGCGGTACACCGCCCCCAACAGCGATGGCGTTCACCGAAAACAGCAAACCGAATATAATTCCGCATAGCAGCAGTAGCGCAAACGGCAATATGCGGGTTCCGATTGAAGGGGCGCTGGCGGTTATGTCGCTCATGGCTTCGGTTTTTCCCAAATCTCGTTTCAGGAGCCCTTAAAGGTGGGTGCGCGCTTTTCAACGAACGCCGTAATACCTTCGGCAAAATCGTCCGTGCCGGCACAGTCGGAAAAGCTTTCGGCCTCGGCTTGAAGCTGAGCATCGAGACCGGATTCCAGCGAGCGATTGAGCAGGCGTTTCGTATTGCCATAGGCCTGTGTTGGCCCGCTGGCCAGGCGTTCGGCCAGCGCACGGGTTTCTTGCTCAAGGGTGTCCAGCGGCACCACCTTGTTCACCAGCCCATATTGTTCAGCCGTGGCGGCATCAAACCGGTCCGAGAGCAACGCCAGCTCCATGGCTTTTCTCAGGCCCACAAGGCGCGGCAAAAACCAGGTGGACGAGCCATCGGGGCTGGTGCCAATCAGGGTGTAAGCCATGGTGTAGAAGCTGCTGTCGGCAACAACCGCGAGGTCGCAGGCCATCATGAGGCTCATGCCGAATCCGCCAGCGGCACCTTCAACTGATGCGATGACCGGTTTTGGCATGCGGCGAAGTGACTGGATGATCGGGTGAACCTGGCCGACGAACAGCTCAAAATACCGTCGGCGATCTTCCGGCGGCCGTTCGATTTCGCCGAAGAAGTGTTTCAGGTCGCCGCCGGCCATAAAGTGCCCGCCGCTGCCGCGCAATATGACGCAGCGCACGCTGTCATCCCGCTCGACCGTTGCCAGAGTATGAAAGAGCTCCGACGCCAAGTCAGCGTTGATCGCATTCAATGCACTTGGACGATTAAGCGTGATCGTCGTAACCGCGTCGGTCTGTTCGACGACAACTGTGTCAGCCATGCCCTGTTCCTGCTGTTTTTAATTCCTGGCAGTGTGGCCTGCACTCGGTCGGCTTGTCCATGCCCTCGACCGGGGCGATATGTCGCTACGCAACAATGAATTGTAGGCAGGAGCCCCAGCCGCTAGCCTTGCCCCAAATCAATCGCTGAAACAGATAATCAGGGAGTGCAGGTGCCATGCCAACCAATGCAACACGGATCAAAACCAGTCCCGATACTTATGAAGCGTTCAAGATCGCGCAGGCCTATCGTGTCGGTGATCTGATCTATGTATCTGGCCAAGCGGCAATTGATCGTGAAGGAAACCTCGTCGGCGTCGGTGATTTTGACGCTCAGGCCGCCTGTGCGTTTGAAAACCTGGATTGGGTTCTCAATGCCGGCGGTTCAAGTCTGGCCAAGGTCGTGAAGGTGAATATCTACCTCACCGATATGTCGAATTTCCCCAAGATCGTGGGTCTGCGCGAGAAGTATTTCACCGCGCCTTATCCAGCGGACACCATCGTCGAAGTAACGGGGCTCGCCCTGCCTGAACTGGAAATTGAGATCGAGGCCATGGCGCTGGCAGATGGCGATATTATCGACGTCTGACAACTCCCTCGGATGGTGTGTATGTCAGCCTACATCTTTGGCTGGCGCACACCGGCGTTGGCGCCGTCTTCTTCCTGCTGCAGCGCGAAGATGGAGCTATAGCCACCTGACCAGTCGGGTGGCAGGCGGCCCGGATAGGGCTCCATATGAGCGTGTCGCGCGGGCCGGCCGCGCACGAGTTCGCGGTTATGGGTTGAGGGCGTGGGATTAGGCGTAATCGGCAGCGCATCAGCGGACGACATTGCGTTCAGCAGCAACGGGCGTGAGCGGGTCGGGTGCATATTTGGCCGTGACCCATGCAAGGTCCGGCAATGGTGAACGGTGACCGAGCCCGCAGGGCCAGGCAGGTAGACAGCATTTTTCTCGGGGTCAGCCTTCGCATGATCGGCGTCTGACAATGCGCCGACCCATTCATCGTTGCTGTTGTAGTGATCGTAAGTTTCGCCCCGGTGACTACCCGGAATAACGCCAAGGGGGCCCATCACATCATAGACGTCTTCAAGGTACAGCCCCATGGTCATCACGCTGTCGTTGGTGTGTGGCCAGAAGGGAATGTCCTGATGCCATTTGACCTCCTCGCCGCCGCCCGACCATTTGAAATTGAGCTTGGCGTGATGGAACAAGAGGTCCGGCCCCAACAGGTCTTCCGCCAGATCGGTCAGCGGCGATTTGCAGGCAAACTCCCAGTAGACCGGGTCATGTTCCACTGGTTGCGTCAGGCGTCGTAGCCTTGGGTTTTCCGCCGTATGGCCCGCTTCCACATCGAACTTTTCGTTGGAGCCGGTCAGGCTTCGGCTTTCATCGATAAACCGGTTCGTCACGGTCCACAGACGTTCAAGCCACTCGTCGGGAATAAATTTTTCAAGAACAAGGTATCCGTTCTCGAAATAAAATTCGCGCTGCGCCTGGGTGATCGCGATCGGCGCGCGGGACAAAATGGCTTCGGGTTTCATGTCAGCTATGACTCCGGAGATATGGATAGAACTGGCACCAAGATAAGGGATTGTGATGCAGCAACACCAGCGTCAATAGTCATGCCGACGTGTCAGTACGTCGCAGGTGCGACCAGATTTGTTCTGATGTCAGGGGCATTTGCAGGTCATCTTCCGCGCTTGCGCCAAGCGCATCGCGCACGGCGTTGACGAGCGCCGCGGGTGCGCCTACGGCGCCAGCCTCTCCGGCCCCCTTCATGCCAAGCGGGTTATTAAGACAAGGAACCTCGTTAAAGGTGACTGCGATATCGGGAAAATGATCCGCACGAGGCAGCGCATAATCCATGAATGATCCGCTTAATAGCTGGCCAGACTCGGGGTCATAGAGGGTATTCTCGAGTAGCGCTTGGCCGATGCCTTGTGCGACGCCGCCATGCACCTGGCCGGCCGCCATCATGGGGTTGAGGATAACCCCGAAATC
>JABJCZ010000142.1 GCA_018668475.1 Alphaproteobacteria bacterium
CCGGGGCTCGGTATCTATATCGCAGGCCTCAAGACGGTCGGCGGCTTCTGGCGAAAGCAGGAAGTGGTCAATCCGCACGCCTTCGTCCCGCTGAAACCGTCCGCGTTGGTAGTCCCAGAAGCTGTAGAGCCCGGTTTCTTGATGCAGTGCCCGAAATGCTTCCGTGTAGCCGAGGTGCAAAATCGCCTGAAAGGCCGCTCGTGATTCCGGTTTGAACAGCGCATCGTCGCGCCAGGCACTGGGGTCATACACGTCGCCATCCGCCGGGATAACATTATAGTCCCCACCGAGCACGACGGGCTCATCATAGGATAGCAGCGTCTCCGCATGAGCCTTGAGCCGGGCCATCCAGGCGAGTTTGTAGGGGTACTTTTCGGTATCGACCGGGTTCCCGTTGGGCAGATAAATGGATGCCACGCGCACCCCAGAGACAAATCCCTCGATGTAACGGGCCTGGAGGTCATCCGGGTCGCCGGGTAGCCCCGTGCTTACGTCCTCAATGGGGCGGCGGGAGAGGATTGCGACGCCGTTGTAGGTCTTTTGGCCGTGCACGGCGACATTGTAGCCTAGGTCTTCTATCTCTAGCGCGGGAAAGGCCTCGTCGACAACTTTGAGTTCTTGCAATAGCACGATATCGGGCGCGGCCTTGCTCAGCCATTTAAGCAGGTTCGGCAGGCGAGCTTTGACCGAATTAACGTTCCAGGTGGCGATTTGCAAAGCGAAGTATCCCGTATGCCAATAATTGTGGACGCCCGCCAACGCGGCCTGAAAACTTGTCAGGCCGGAGTCCTATCATGGGATGGGGGAGCGCTCTAGACGAGAGAGAATGACGTGCCGCAGCCGCAGGATGCCACGGCGTTCGGATTCCGCACCGTAAATGCGGCGCCAATGAGATCGTCCGAAAAATGAATTTCCGAACCGGCCAGATATTCGGCAGACACCGAATCGATCACAACGTTCACGTCGCCAGCTTCGATTATGATGTCATCGTCGGCCACGTCGGAATCGAAGGCAAAGCCGTATTGAAACCCTGAGCAGCCACCGCCGGAAACGCTCACGCGCAGGGCCTGATCAGTATTTTCTTCATTGGCCAGGAGCCGGCCGATCTGTCGTGCGGCACTGGTCGACACCCGGATTTCTCCAGGTTCGACGCGTACTTCGGATTCAATTGGTGTTGCCATATCGGTTTACCGCGAACGATTCTCAATAGAACTAACAAATAGGCGTATCCCAGAGGAAGTCAACCTGCGCCAGCGTGTGTGCTGCTGGCAGTATGCTGCATTGCGGCGCACGAGCGGCCTATGTAGTCTCCGCCCATGACTGCACCTTACGACATCAGCGGCGCCTTTGCGTCTTACGCGAGTGTGCCTGAGGCTAGCCGCGGGCGCCTGTACCCGGAACCGGAGAGTGCGACGCGCTCGTGTTTTCAGCGCGACCGGGACCGCATCATTCACAGTGCCGCATTCCGGCGCCTGGAATACAAAACCCAGGTGTTCGTCTATCACGAGGGCGATTACTACCGCACCCGACTGACCCACAGCCTTGAAACCGCGCAGATCGCGCGCTCCATATGCCGGGTGTTGGGTTTGAACGAGGATTTGGCTGAGGCGCTGGCACTGGCGCATGACCTGGGGCACACGCCATTTGGCCATGCCGGGGAGGATGCGCTGAATGAGGCAATGGCGGATTTCGGCGGGGTTGATCATAACGCACAGACCGTGCGGATATTGACGGCCCTTGAGCAGCGCTACGCCGATTTTGACGGCCTGAACCTGACCTGGGAAACCCTGGAGGGGATTGCCAAGCACAACGGGCCACTGCCACTGGATGAGGACGGGGCCATTCAAGCCTATTCCGCTCGCCACGACCTTGAACTGGATACCTGGCCTGGCCCGGAAGCGCAGGTTGCGGCGCTTGCCGATGATATCGCCTACAACAATCACGACGTGGATGATGGCCTGAGGGCGGGACTGTTCAGTGTCGATGACGTGTCCGACGTGCCGCTGGTCGGGCCAGTGTTTGCCGAGGTTAAGGCCGCATATCCCGACCTTGACGAGCATCGCCTAATTCATGAGGCCATTCGCCGCATGATCGGTGCCGTGGTTGAGGATGTGATTGTCGAGAGCCGCGGGCGACTGGCCGACGCCGGTTGTCAGACCGGAGACGAAATCCGGCAACTGGGGCGCCCGGTGGTGTCATTTAGCGAGACCATGCAGGCCCATGATACGGACCTCAAAAGATTCCTGTTCGAGCGGATGTATCGGCACTACAAAGTCAATCGCATGGCCAGCAAGGCGCGCCGGGTCGTGCGTGAACTCTTTACGCTGCTTGTGGAAGAGA
>JABJCZ010000143.1 GCA_018668475.1 Alphaproteobacteria bacterium
GCCGGGATCCGAGCTTCATGAAGACGTTCCGGTTGATGAACAAGTTCATGGTACCGGGATCGTACATGCGTGATGACGGACGCGTGGAAGTGGCGAAGTTCGACTGGTCCGAGGATGTCCAGGTGACGAACGGTCAGGCCTGTGTCCGGCTGAACATTGCGACGTCCTGAGTCTGGTCGGTCTGGGCAATTGAGTCTGCGAACGAACGGGGCCCTGTTTCAGGTGCCCCGTTCTTGTTTCCGGAGTTTGTGATGAGCAATTGGGTTTCTCTCATTGAGGCGGATGTAGCGGACGCGCTGTCGACGGACATGGTTGCTTCGTACGAGGCCTGGGTGGTGGCGAATCCTGACAAGGAAGGCCGACGCGGCGATCTGCGCGACAATGGCATCGGTCCCCTGCCCCTGTTCGGTGATCGAAGTATGCACGACCAGCGATCCGCTTGAATCAAGCCGGGCCTGGGCGCCGTCCTGAGACGAAATCCGCGCGCCGCCAATGCCATACATGGCAGCACCGGGATTGGTCAGTTCGATCATCGCGGCAAACCCGATGCCGCGGTAAATTCCGTCACCGCGCAGCGCATCGCGCTCCGCCTTCATGGCCTCGTAATCCAACGAACCCATCAGCTTATTCAGCGAGGCATGGTGGGATAGGCCTTCGAGCGCAATGCCGCTGGCACCCTTGGTCGGATAGGCATCATCTGCGATCAAATTGCGGCGGCGAATTTCGACCGGATCGATCCCCAGCTCTCGCGCGCCACGGTCAACCAGCGCTTCGGTGACTGCAAAGGCCACCGGATGACCCACGGCACGGTACTGGCACATGACGTTCTTGTTCTGAAATACCACCTGCGCCTTGGCCCTGTAATTCTTGTGCTTGTAGGGGCCGCCGGTGAAGTTCAGGACCTGATTGGCTTCCATGGCGCTGGTGCGCGGATACATGGAATAAGGCCCGACACCGGTCAAATCATCGACCTCAATCGCGGTAATTTCACCCTCGGAGTTGAAAGCCATCTTGCTGTGCACGCGATGGGAGCGAGCGTGGATATCCGTCAGAAATGATTCCAGACGATCGGCAGCAAACTTAATCGGGCGGCCGAGCATCCGGGACAGCCCGGCAGCAGCCATTTCATCGGCATAAACATGCACCTTGATTCCGAAGGACCCACCGACATCCTTGCAAATCACACGGACATCACCTTCGGGGACGTTCAGATGCTTGGCAAAGATGTGCTGCATCATGTGCGGCGCCTGATTGGACATGTGCACGGTCAGCTTTTCATCGGCCTCGTCGTAATCGGCCAGGATCACCCGTGGCTCCAGGGTCACGCCGGTATGGCGATCAAAATGAAACGTCTCTTCGACGATGTGATGGGCTTCGGCAAAAGCCGCATCGACGTCCCCCGCTTCAACGCCGTTTTCAAACGCAATGTTGTCTCCCAGTTCGGGATGAATCACATAGGTGTCCGGGTCCCCCGCTGTTTCCGCATCGGTCACTGCCGGCAGAACGTCGTATTCAACCTCGATCATCGCCGCGGCGTCTTCGGCTTCGGCCCGACTCTCTGCCACCACAGCGGCAACTGCCTCACCCTGCCAGGCCACCTGATTGACGGCGATGGCGTGCTGGGGTGCCGACTTGAGCCCCTTGAAATGGGTCAGAACACCGACCCAGGGTTCGCAATACTCGGCCATTTCCTTACCAGTCACGACCCGCACGATACCGGGCATACCCGTTGCTGCGCTCGTGTCGATGCTTTTGATCATGGCGCTGGCATGGGGCGTGCGCAGAAACACCGCGTGCAGCATAGAGGCCGGAACATAATCACTGGCGAGAATGTCCAGCAAGCCAGCTTGCGCCAGCTCCGTCGCCGAAACATTGCCGTAGCTGGAGCCACCCCGCACCACATTCGGCCCGCCCATCAAGTTCAAAAGCCCCTTCTCCCGCGCTTTCTCGGCCGCTGCCATACTGGTTGGGAACTCGGAAAGGACCAGGCGCTCGCGGGCGGCATGTTCTACGTGGGCGACGGTTTCGTCATCGTGGCTGCCCATGGGAATGCCATGCTCATGGCCAAGACGCACTAGGTCGGCCCGGATATTGGGGCCAAGTTCTTTGCTGCGCAGAAGCAGGCTCTCGATGTGGTCTTCCATCTGATCCTCCGTCAGTCTTTGGGAGGCGAGATGACGCTGGCGGTACACCAGAACATCGGGCGACTGGCGGTGGCCGGGCGCATGGTCCATCAGCGTGATGAATCGCAGGCGAGGATCACCCAGGTAGGGCTCCAGGATGCTGATCGTGTCCGGGTCAGTGACTTCGCAGCGGGCATGCAGAAAGTGCTGTGCGCGAAGCACTCCCGCTTTCTCCGCATCCGCCAAGCCTGAAAGCAATGGTCCTAGTGCAGCCTTACGCTCGATCTTGCGA
>JABJCZ010000144.1 GCA_018668475.1 Alphaproteobacteria bacterium
CAAGGCCGTGCGCGATGGTGAGCCCGACCTGTCGGTCAACGCCCGTGGCAGAGACACCATTGTCGGGCGGGAGGCAGGTAATGCCGTGGTTATTGACCACGGCGACGGGTGGCAGACGCAATACAGTCATTTAAAAAATGGCAGTGTTCGCGTGCAACCTGGTGAGCGCATCAAGGCCGAAGAGCCTATTGGCCAGATCGGTTTATCCGGTCAGACAGACTTTCCGCATCTTGATTTCTCGGTCCGCCAAAACGGCATTACCATCGACCCCTACTCCGGCGCATCGATGGGCACCGACTGCCGCACCCCCCGAACACCAATGTGGAGCAGCTCAGCTCGCGGGCAGATGCGCTATGTACCCGTTGCCATTCTGCACGCCGGGTTTGCGACGCGGCCTCCATCGTACCAAACCTTTCAGACCGGCCCTGTGGGCATGCTGTCGATGCCGGATACGGTTCCAGCAATCATTTTCTACGTCTCAGGTTTCGGCACGCGGGCCGGAGATGTCCAGTCGTTTAGCCTTATCGGCCCCGACGGCGCAACGCCGCTGGAGCGCCGACATGAGCTAACAACCGCAGCGCCCCGTCCATTTACATGGGTCAGATGGCCACCGGCGGTAATCAATGGCACACCCTGGCGAGCGGGTACATACCAAGCGGATTACAGCCTGTCGCGACCAACCGGAGACGGGTACGAGGTTTTAGCGCGGGCACGGCGCACCCTGACAATCAAACAGACTGACAACGCCGCCGGTCAGTAGGTTTGTTTAGTGAACCGCTACGGGGTCCAGGTCGTAAATGCGCGCCGTCGCAAATGCCGTGTGCCAATCATCAACAACGCCAAACACGGTCCCGTCGCTGCCATGTATTGCGTAGGCCGTTCGCCCGTCGACTTCAACAGGCCGAACGTATGCGGTATCCCCTTCGGTAATCGCAAAGGGATCAATATCCAGAGCGGCATCAAAATCTGTTTTATCAAAATCCATAACGGTGTCCTCAATCAGGCGCCGCCGGCGCGGGCTGTCTTTAGCCGGGTTGCACGCCGCGCCGCCTCAGGCGTCGCGCGAATCGCAATTTTCCGCACCCGGTCAGCCGGGTCCGGACGTATGACGTCTATATGCAAGAGCCCGCTTTCGAGCATCGCGTCCTCAACATTTATCCCCTCAGCCAACACAAAGGTGCGCTGAAATTGCCGCGCCGCGATACCTCGGTGCAAATACACCGCGGCAGGGTCATCCGTCTGACCGCCCTTGATATGGAGTTGGTTACCTTCGACCATGATATCGAGATCATCACTGGAAAACCCCGCGACCGCCAGCGTAATGCGTATGCGGTCCTCAGAAAGCTGGATGACGTTGTACGGGGGATAGCCATCGCTCTGCGACTTCGACATCTGGTCGAGCACTTCTTCCAGGCGGTCGAAACCCAGCAACAAGGGGCTACGGAACGGTGAAACACGCGTCATGTCATGCACTCCTCTCACTCTGAGCGAGCCGACGTATCGCCTCAGGCCCAAAAACGGCACCCGCGCGATCAGTACTCCCACACAAGATCAGGAGCATAGCCACAAATTGATATCTTTTTGATTTAAGCACTTTTCGGCCATTTTCAATGGCTTGTGCGCGGACCCACGAAAAACGCCCCAATTCTCAGACGCCGGCCTCGGCCATAACCATGTAATTGGCCGCACCAAACACTGACAAAATCTGGCCGTCACTGCCCACGATCGGCGCAACAATAACCCGGTACAGAACTGCCTTGCCGTCTCTATTCAGCGTCCGGTCACTATTGGCAACGGGCTTTTTAGCGCGCACGGCGGCGACGGCCAGGCCTGAGACAAGATCCATCAAGCGCGATGAGCGCTCCGACGTGGATTGGCCTGGCTCAAAGGGCCCTGTCAGCGCCCCCAGATCCTCACCCCAATGCCGGACTCGAAAGTCTATACTCTCGGGCAGAACTTCAAGAATGAATGCCTGCGACCAGAACGGCGCGTCCTCAAGACTCGCCAATATGGCGTCTTCCGTTGCGCCGGCGCGGCCACGGCGTTCGTTCCAGTATCGAAACACCTCACCAATCAGGCGGCGCTCGCCAGCTTCTGCCAATCCCATCATATTCCTCTGCAATTGCGCCCGACCCAAGCCGGAACTGAACCTTAAATCAGTCTACATTGAATACATACGCCGCACATGAAACGCTGCATATTATGCTATCTGGCTCGCCCGCCAAAGCTGGGTCATTGATCGAAAGTACGGACACATTTGTTTTGATAAATACCTGCACCCCCCTTCTGGGCGACCACATATCTGAGCGACAAGGACCCATCGCGTTATGGCGGTTGGGAATCGGCGTCGTGATCGTGTTTGCCATTGTTATCGCCGCTCATTCGGCGATGGCCCTGCCGGCCCGTGTCGCGCCTGCGTTCGACACGCCGCTTATTGCGGTAGCGCTGGGTGAAGACCGAAGCGAGACAGTTCTCAGCACTCGCCGTCAGACCCTGTTGATCCAGCGCATTCAGATTCGTCTGGCTGAGCTGGGAATTTACGAAGGCACCATTGAAGGCGAAATGACGCCCAATACCAGCCAGGCCATCCGCCAGTACCAGCGGCTCGCCAATTTGCCATTGGATGGGCGGCCC
>JABJCZ010000016.1 GCA_018668475.1 Alphaproteobacteria bacterium
CCCGCCAATATCGCAGCCGTAGTTGGCCCGGCGATCGGCCCAGCATCCTACGAGGTCGGGCCCGCGTTTCCGGCACCTTTTATCGAGCGAGAGCCCGCCGACGAGAAATTTTTCATCCCCGCCAGCCGGGCGGGACACTGGATGTTCGATTTACCGAGCTACGTATCATCCCGACTGGCTGCACTGGGTATTGGCAGTGTTGCGGTTCTCAATCACGACACCTATACCAGCGAGGAAGACTTCTTCAGTTATCGCCGGACCTGCCACGGCGCAGGCGGCGACTACGGTCGGCTCCTGTCGGCCATCGCTCTGGAGGCCTGAGCGCCATGCCCTATATCGTAATGCTTGTGGCGATGCTCGTCGTCGGAATGGTCGCTGGTTGTGTGGCGGTTATCACTTAGCGGCGGCACAAGCACGGGGGCGGGCATTGTTTGCCTTCTGGCGTGTGCCCTGTTGCTTGTGTCCTGCGGGGCGCTGCCGCGTCCGTTTCAACCCGCCCACAAACCGCCTCCACCATCGGCCGAGTTGAAATCGACAATTGACCAACCGGGCTACGCACTGCTGTTTCCCGATGCCAAACCACAAGACCCATCGAATAGCGACAATGCCGCCCTACCCGGGCCACCCATCGCCGTCATGCCGGTGGATGGCGCCCCGGGAGACGGTCGAGAGGCCCTGACGCGCGCCATGATCCGGTCTCTGGCACAGGCTGGCCACCCCGTCACCGAAGACTTTGACGCGGCGGCGTTGATTCTTGCTGGCAGCGTTTATGTTGCGCCGAATGGCGCCGGACAGGAGGCCGTGACCATAGAATGGTCGCTGATGCACCCCGACGGTCGCCGGCTCGGCACAATTTCGCAGGAGAACACAATTCCGGCGGGCACTCTCGACGGCGCATGGGGCCCGGTGGCGGACGCGATTGCCGCTGGAGGGGCTGACGGCATCGTTGCATTGGTCCAGGAAGCGGTTTTGCAGAACAAATAACGAAAATTGGGCCTTTTTACTGGCTCAAGACCGTTTACAGCCACAAGGCCTGTTGATACATTCCGGCGCGCCGTGGAAGGCGCATCCACCTATGGACAGAACACGAGCAATCTTAGCTCCAACGAGGCCGCCGGGAACTCTCCGGCGCCGGGCATCGACATTACGATGAGATTAGTGGCCGGTAACAGCAATCGACCCCTCGCCGAGGCGATCGCCGCGACGTTGCACACGCCGTTGACCAAGGCGACTGTCCACCGGTTTGCGGACATGGAAGTCTTTGTGGAGATCCACGAGAATGTGCGGGGTGAGGATGTCTTCCTCGTCCAGTCCACCTCCTATCCTGCAAACGATAACCTGATGGAGCTGCTGGTCTGCATCGACGCGTTGCGGCGGGCATCCGCGCGACGCATCACGGCTGTGTTGCCTTATTTCGGCTACGCCCGTCAGGACCGCAAATCCGCCGCCCGTACACCAATTTCCGCAAAGCTGGTGGCCAATCTGGTGACCGCCGCTGGCGCTCACCGGGTGCTAACCCTTGACCTTCACGCTGGGCAGATTCAGGGCTTCTTTGATATCCCTGTCGATAACCTGTTCGCCGCGCCGGTCATCTCTGACGACATTCAGCAGCGGTTTGCTGGCGCCGACCTGATGTTTGTCTCGCCTGACGTTGGCGGCGTGGTGCGCGCTCGCTCCCTCGCCAAGCGCCATGCTTCCGATCTCGCAATCGTTGACAAACGGCGCGAGAAAGCAGGCGTGTCAGAGGTGATGAACATTATTGGTGACGTGTCAGGGCGCGATTGCATCATGGTTGATGACATCGTCGATTCTGCCGGCACCTTGTGCAACGCAGCCGTGGCACTGAAAGAGGCTGGCGCGAAATCCGTTCATGCCTATGTTACCCATCCCGTATTATCGGGCGGCGCGACCGCCCGGGTCGCCTCATCCGGCCTCGAATCGCTGATCGTCACTGACAGTATCGCCATGACCGAAGCGGTGCGCGTGGCCGATAATATCCATGTTTTGTCCATTGCAGGGCTGATGGCTGAGGCAATCCGCCGCATCAGTTCGGAATCATCCGTATCAAGCTTATTTGATTAAGGCCGACCGGGCTGGCAACGAGGCCCGGCAAGGCAAACCCACTGAGGAACAGGTACTATGTCCAATATTGGCAACATGTCCGCTCAAACGCGGGAACAGGCAGGAGGCGGCGCCGCGCGCAGCCTGCGCCGCAATGGTCGCATTCCGGCCGTGATTTATGGCGGCGAGGGCGAACCTGCTCACGTTTCGCTCGAGTTGCGCGCGTTCGATCGTGAATACCAGGCGGGTGGCTTCTTCTCCCGGCTTTACGACGTTGATATCGATGGCAGCAAGGTTCGTGTTCTGCCGCGTGATGTTCAGCTCGACCCGGTCACGGATGTACCGCAGCACGTCGACTTTCTGCGCTATGTGAAAGGCACGACCATTACCGTCGACGTGCCGGTGGTGTTTGTAGGCGAGGATGTCTGCCCGGGCCTCAAGCAGGGCGGCGTGCTCAACACGGTGCGGCGCTCTGTCGAGCTGCTATGCCCGGTGGAAGCTATTCCCGATACGATCACGCTGGATATCACCGAATCGGAAATTGGCGACAGCCTGCACATCAGCCAGATTGATCTGCCGGAAGGCGTGACTCCGACCATTACGGATCGTGACTTTACCGTCGCAACCATCGCTGCACCGACGGTGATGGTTGAAGAGGTTGAGGTTGAGGAAGGCGAAGAGGGCGAAGAGGGCGTCGAG
>JABJCZ010000145.1 GCA_018668475.1 Alphaproteobacteria bacterium
CCAGCCACTGCCTTGAATCACTGGACCCGACTTTTGCTGAGGCCGTCAGGCCGGGCGATATTGTTGTCGCGGGCAGGAATTTTGGCGCTGGCTCCAGCCGCGAGCAAGCGGCAGAAGTGCTCAAGGTCCTTGGGGTAGAGGCAATCCTTGCGCGTTCGTTTGCAGGTATCTTCTACCGGAATGCCTTTAACCTTGGCTTGCCGGCGATTATTTGTCCGCAGACGGTTGGGATATCCGCAGGGGACCGGCTTTCGCTTGAGACCGAGGTGGGAATCGGGACCAATGAGACAACGGGGGGCACGCTCGTCATGGAGCCGGTGCCCCCTCATCTTGCGCAAATCGTGAAGGATGGCGGATTGATGGCGCATTTGAAGGCGCAACGTTCGCGCAATGTCACAGAGGGTAATCATGAGCATTGATCCGGTCACACTCGCGGTCCTTCAGGGTCGGTTGGAACAGATTGCCGACGAGATGGATGCGACGCTGTTTCGCAGCGCGTTCAACCCGATTATTGCCGAGGCTCATGATGCCAGCCACGGCCTCTACGATGCCGAAACCGGCGAGACCCTGGTGCAAGGCAAGACGGGTTTGCCGATATTTGTTGGTGCCATGTCATTCGCGGTCAAAAGCGTGATTGATCACGTGGCGCGGCAGGGCGAGACGCTTTCGCCCGGCGATATTTACATTTTCAACGATCCCTATGACGGTGGCACCCACCTGTCAGACTTCAAACTGGTGCGGCCGGTGTTCCGGTCGGGGCGGGTGTATTGTTTTCTGGCATCGGTTGGCCATTGGCACGATGTCGGCGGCAACGTGCCGGGCAACTACAATCCGGTCGCCACAGAAAGTTTTCAGGAAGGCATGTTGATACCGCCGGTTCGGCTGTTCGTCGCCGGCGAGTTGCAGCGCGATATTGTCGCAATACTTCAGGCCAATTCGCGACTGCCGACCAGCTTGTATGGCGATCTCAACGGCCAGATCAATGCGCTGGACTTAGGCGAGCGACGGCTACAGGAGCTGCTCGACGAGTATGGCGACATCACCGTCGCGGCAACCATGAACGAGTTGCAGGCACGGGCCGGTGGCATGATGTCGACCCATATTTCCGAGTTGCCGGACGGTGTTTTTAGTGCCACCGACTACCTCGATAATGACGGAATTGTTGATGAGCCGCTGACCATTGGCCTCGATATCGCGATTACCGATGGCCGCATGACGCTTGATTTTTCGCGCACCGCGAGCGCCTGCGCCGGCCCGGTCAACATCGCCCGGTCCACTGCTATTGCATCAGTATATGTGGCGCTCAAGCATGTCTTTCCTGATGTGCCAGCCAATGCAGGTGTATTGCGCCCGATCGACTTCATCATTCCGGATGGCTCGTTGCTGGCGGCTGAGGCCCCCAAACCTGTAGGTGGCTACACGGAAACTGTTTTGCGGGTGATCGACACCGTCTTTGTGGCGCTCTCCAAAGCGGCTCCTGAGCGCACGAGTGGCTGCGCCTATGGCACGATCAACGCACTGTCCCTCGCCGGGCACCGCCGGGATGGCCGCCGCTGGGTGATGTTTTCCTTTTACGGCGGCGGCCACGGCGGACATGTGGACGGCGATGGTCTGAACCACGGCAATGCGCCGATTTCCATGGCAACCATCCCGCCGCTCGAAATCCTTGAGGCCGCCTATCCAGTGCGCTTTACCGAATGGGCATTGCGACCTGATAGCGGCGGCCCTGGCGAGCAACGCGGGGGCTGCGGCGCGATTTACGAGATTGAGCTGCTCGAAGAGCAGGCGGATGCTTTTCTGTTCGGTGAGCGGGGACGCTTTGCACCACCTGGCGTGGCTGGTGGCGGATCGGCGGCGCTCAACAAATTCGAGTATCCCGTCGATGGTGTGCCGGTGACGCCGCCCATGTCGTCCAAAATGGTCGGTATGAATCTCGTGAAGGGTGAGCGGGTGCGGCTCGAGACCCCCGGCGGTGGCGGCTACGGGCCAGCGACAGCGCGGGCGCCCGAGAAAGTGGCGGAAGATGTGCGACTTGGCTATATCAGCGTTGTATCCGCGCAACGCGACTACGCGGTGGTCGTGGACGAGGCTGGCGTCGTGGATGCGCCTGCGACCCAGGCACTCAGGGATCCGGCTTTATGAGTGCGGGCGCGAACAAGGGGCTGATTGCTGGCATTGATGTTGGTGGCACATTTACCGATGTCTTCGTGCTCGACCAGTCGAGCGGCGAATACCTGACGGGCAAGGTGCCCTCGCGCCGCGATGATCCGGCTGCCGCTGTCGCCGACGGTCTATCCACATTGCTGGCGGATATGGGGGCGCTGAAAACTGTCGTTCACGGCACCACCGTCGGCACCAACGCGCTACTGGAGCGGCGCGGGGCGCGAACCGGCATTATCACGACGCGGGGCTTTCGCGATGTGCTCGAGATGCGCCGGCGCGACCGGCCGGCGACGTGGGGTCTGCGAGGCAGCTTTGAGCCAGTTGTGCCGCGCGATCGTCGGATTGAGGTGGTTGAGCGCGTGCTGGCAGACGGCACCGTGCTGGAGGCCGTCGATCCGGACGCGGTGCGCGCTGCCGCCCGTCATCTGCTCGACCTTGGTGCGGAGGCGCTGTGTATCTTTTTTGTCAATTCCTACGCGAACGACGCCAATGAGCGTGCTGCGCTGGATGCCGTCCGTGAGGTCTGGCCAAACGATCATGTGACGTCTGCTGCGAGTATCTTGTCTGAGATCCGCGAGTTCGAGCGCTGCTCCACAGGCGCCCTCAACGCCTATCTGCAACCTGTCGTCGGCGCCTATCTCGCGCGCCTGCAGGGGACGCTGCATAGCAACGGGTTTGCCGGTAAAACATTCATCGTTCAGTCAAACGGTGGCGCGATGTCGGTGGAGCAAGCGCAGGCAGTGCCGGTCAAGACGGCGTTGTCCGGGCCGGCGGCCGGCGTGGTGGCGGCGGCGCGCATCGCGGGCGCCGCGGGGTATGCCAACGTGATTACCTGCGATATGGGCGGCACCAGCTTTGACGTGTCGCTGGTGGCTGATGGCCAAAGCGCTCTGGCGGCGCAGACGGCAGTAGATTTCGGCATGGTCATTCGCTCGCCGATGATCGAGATCAACACAATCGGTGCTGGCGGCGGCTCTATCGCCTGGGTTGACCGCGCCGGTTTGCTGCAAATCGGGCCAGAGAGCGCCGGCGCGGACCCTGGCCCAGCCTGTTATGGCAAGGGCAACGAGCGGCCTACGGTTACCGACGCCAACCTTGTGCTTGGTCGGATCAATGCGGACCGGCCAATTGGCGGGGCATTGGAGACACTGGATGAAAACGCGGCGCGCGCGGCGCTGGATGGGCATGTCGCGGGCCCGCTTGGTCTTGATCCGATGGCGGCGGCGGAAGCGGTCATCCGTGTAGCCAATGCGCGAATGGCCGGGGCAATTCGATTGGTCTCGATTGAACGGGGGCATGACCCACGCAATTTTGTTGCCATGCCATTTGGTGGTGGCGGCGCGTTGCACATTGGTGCCTTGATCCGCGACGTCGGGCTCGCCAGCGCTCTTGTACCGCGCTTTCCTGGTGTGACCAGCGCGCTGGGATGTTTGATGGCCGATATGCGGCATGACCGCGTAAACACCCTCAATGTTGCGCTGGATGATGTCGATCCTGCCCTTGTCGAGGCCGATATGCGCCACACCATGGCAGAGGGCGAAACCATTTTGCGGCAGGGCGGGATGCTCCTCGATCGTATCGAGGGAGAGTTCACTCTCGATATGCTCTATGCCGGCCAGACCCATACCGTGAGTGTGCCGATCTCGCTGGGGGAGGCGGGCGGGTTGACGCGTGAGATTATCGCAGCGGCTTTTGATACTGCGTATACCCGCAGTTACGGGCGATTACTGGAGGGGATCAGTCGGCGCATCGTAAGCTTGCGTTCCGCCGTCATCGGTCGCCGACCAGCAACTGACCTCTCGGTATTTGCGGCGCCTGTCGGCGGCTCGCTTGAAGACGCCATCCTGGGCGAGCGAGATGTGTGGAGCGATGGCGGATGGCAACGTGCGATTATTTATGATCGCGCTGCGTTGCCCCGCGGCACCCGGGTCTTGGGGCCAGCCATTATCGAGCAACTCGATACAACCATCTTCATTGATCCTGGGCTTGCCGGCGAAATCGATCACTTTGGCAATGTGGTTATTCGCGAAGCAGCAGATTGAGCGACAGGTGTTACGCGTTTGTTCCGTGACAATATGCGCGGACACGAATTCCCCAAGGCTCTTTTTCGTCGCGCAACTTTGACATATGCTCCGCTCCGAAATTTGAGCCCCGGCGTATTGTGCGCGGGCGTTAATAATCTGGGAGAGACGGTATGCCGAAGGTGCAAGCCAACGGAATTGATCTTTATTACGAACTTATGGGCAAGGGTGAGCCTTTGGCGCTCATCGGCGGGTCGCTGTTCGGGCGACAGAATTTTGGCATGGTGTGGGAGGGGCTCGCCAAGCACTTCCAGCTCATCTCCTATGACCAGCGCGGCTACGGTCTGTCTGATCGGCCTCTCCAGGCCTATGACCTTGATCTTTGGGCGGATGACCTTGCCGCACTTCTTGACGCGCTGAAGATTGATCGCTGCCATGTGATGGGAACCTCGGCAGGCGGTATGATTGCGCTCAAGTTTGCTGCGAAATACCCCGACCGGTGCATTGGTGTGGTCAGCGATTGCGCGTTCGCCAAGTGCGATACCATGCGCAAGATCATGTTCCGTACCTGGCGGCATATGGCGACCAGCTGGGGCTGTAGCCCGGAATTCGCGGATCACGTGATTACACAGGCTGTTGGCGCGGAGTTTCTTGATGGGCCACAGGGCAAGAAAGTTGTTGAAATGGTGCGGACGGTCGTCGGCATGAATTCACCGGAAACGGTGGTTCAGGCGTGTCTCGCCATGGAGAAAATGGACCTGCGCAAGGACATCAAGAAGATCAAGAATCCGACCATGGTCATCACGGCCCGCAAAGACATGCTGACGCCCATGACGACCGGAAAAACCGGGGCGGGCGCCCAATGGGTTGCCGACAACCTCAAGGGCTGCGAGCTCAAGGTCTATGACAACATCGGTCATGCCGATCTGGTGGAATGCCCAGATGAGACAATTGCTGCCACGGTCAAGTTCCTGAAGCGGGCCAAGAAGAAGATGGCCAAAAAATAGGCTGGAAATCTGACCAAGAGTTCAGGATGACAACATGAAACCCCCGGGCGGCAACGCCCGGGGGTTTTGCGTATTTGACCGGAACAATTTTGTGTATTTGTCCGGACCATATTTGTCTTGACGGCAGCCCTCTCTAATGTGCGAAATCAATCTGTGGAATTAAGGACGGTACCTGCGTGATGAGAACTTCCTCATAAGGAAGCCATGCGTAAAGGGAGAGGGATGGATCTGCTACTCACGAATGCACGTGTCGCTGGCGGCGATGGCGCGCTGGTTGATGTCGCAATAGATGCGGGTCGGGTCGCGGCTATCGCGCCGGATTCGGGCATCAGCGCCGATACAATTGACCTCGGCGGTCGACTGATTTCTCCTGGCTTTATTGAGACTCACATCCATCTCGACAAAGCGTGCATTCTTGATCGATGCAGCGCGAAGCGCGGTGACCTGGAAGAAGCCATTGGCGAAGTTTCTGCCGCCAAAAAGGGTTTCACGCCGGAGGATGTTGCTGTCCGGGCGCGCAACGTTATCGAGAAAGCAATTTCCCACGGCACCACGCACATGCGAACCCACCTGGAAGTTGATCCGGTCATCGGGTTGCGGGGCCTCAACGGAATTTTTCCCCTCATAGAAGAATACCGCTGGGCCATCGACATTGAGGTCTGCGTGTTTCCGCAGGAAGGCCTGTTGAACAATCCCGGCACCGACGAGCTGATGGTCGAGGGGCTGAAAATGGGCGCGCGCGCGGTTGGTGCTGCGCCTTATACGGACAGTGATCCGCATGGCCAGATTGATCGCGTGTTTGAAATGGCACGGGAATTCGATGTGCCGATTGATATGCATCTCGATTTTGGCGACACAGCGGATGAGTTGGATGTCGACTACGTTTGCCGATTAACCGACCAGTTCGGTTGGGGTGGGCGAGTGACCGTGGGTCATGTGACCAAATTGTCGGCTGCAACGCCTGATCACATGGCGGCCGTTGGCAAGCGCATGGCAGATGCCGGTGTGGCGCTCACGGTATTGCCGTCAACTGACTTGTTTCTGATGGGGCGTGATGATGAGCGTAATATCAGGCGCGGCGTTACAGCGGCGCATCGTCTGCTGCCGCTCGGCGTCAATTGCTCGTTATCGACCAATAATGTGCTCAATCCCTTTACGCCGTTTGGCGATTGTTCGCTGCTGCGCATGGCCAACCTCTATGCCAACATTTGCCATGTGGGCGCAGCGGCCCAGGTGCGAGATTGTTTTGACATGGTAACGAGCCGCTCGGCCCGAATTCTGGGTCTTGAGCAGCATGCCGTTGAGGTTGGTGCCGCGGCTGATCTGGTGGTAATCGATGCGAAAAATACTGAGGCGGCAGTGGCCGAACTGGCCGTGCCGTTATATGGTTTTAAGAATGGGAGAATGACGTTCCGCCGTGAGCCGGTGGAATTGATGAGCCCGTAAATTGCGCGGGCCGGTTGCTGTCGGGGAGCAGGTGTTTTTCCCCGGAATGGACGAAACCTGAAAATTGTCCGGTCATGAGGCCGGGCGAATTAACAAGGGAGAATGCTATGACGGATAATCTGAGAAAAGGGTGGACACCTGATCGCCGAACGGTTTTGAAAACCGGTGCAGCAATGGCTGGTGCCGCCGCTGTCGGGGGCGCGATGAAAGCTACGCTCGCCGAAGCCGCTTCACCGGCCGGCACGATGGTGATCGCCGCTCCGGCAACACCACAGAGCCTCGACTGTGAATTCGATGTGAGCCTCGGTACATTTGAGGCCATTGCGGCGTGCTACGATTGTGTGGTCGAGTTCGAGAAGATCCCGGATGCCGGTGTACCCACGGCGCGGCGCGAGGACATCAATGATTACCCCAACAAGCCGGGCCGTGTGAATCTGGTTGGCAAGCTGGCTGAAAGCTGGGAGATCGACCCCGATAGCCAGTGGATTCGCTTCAAGCTTCGCGAAGGCGTGATGAGCAATTGGGGCAACGAACTGACCGCTGACGATGTGGTGTGGACGTGGCACCGCAAACTCGCGCTCGGTGCGATTGGCGGATTTTACGCAAGTGTTCTGAGCTATACCCGCCCGGAAATGGTTCGGAAGGAGAGTAAGTATGTTGTCTCCTTCAATCTGGATAACCCGAACCCGTTGTTGATGAAGCTGCAGCCCAATCTCTACAATCCCATCTTCGATTCAACAAAATGTGCGGAAGCCGGTGGCTCGGAAGATCCTTGGGCCAAAGAATTCCTCAAGAACAACACCGCAGGCTTTGGACCGTATGAAATCGCCAAGCTTGTGCGTGGTAACCAGGCCGTCTACAAGGCCCGCGCTGACTACTATGGCGGCAAGCCGGCCATCGATACGGTCATCTTCAAGGAAGTGCCCACAACCGCCGCTCGGGCGCAGCTTCTTGAGGGTGGGGCAGTTGATATCGCCCAGCACCTGCAGCCGCTTGAGCTGGTGAAACTCGCCAAGGTTCCGGGTGTCACGGTGGACACAATTCCGGCGACCTTCATGTTGTGGATTGAGCTAAACGCGAAGATGAAGCCGTTCGACAACATTGATGTACGGCGTGCGATGAATTTCGCCTTCCCGCAGGAGCAGGTGATCTCCACCGTGTTCCAGAATCTGGCTGAACCATTGACCGCTTGCATGCCGGATATTTATGCCGGCTATAACAAGTCCTATTGGGAATATGGCAAGCAGGACCTCGCCCAGGCGAAGGAACTGCTCAAGGGCGCCGGTTATCCTGACGGATTTGAAACGACACTGGCCTACGATGCGTCGTCTGGTTCTCAGGAAACCTCGGCCATTCTCTACCAGAGTGCGCTTAGGGAAATTGGCGTCAAACTGAAGCTCAAGAAGATTCCAGCGGCAACGTTCTACAGCAATGTTTCAGAGCGTAAACAGCCGATGATCTTCTATCTTGATTCACCCTGGTGCCCGGATGCCGGTTACTCGATGAACCTCTATTTCCATTCCAAGTCGTTCATCAACTACTCGAACTACGAGAACGCGCGGGTTGACGAGTTGATCGATGCGGCATCCAAGACCGGCGACATGGACGCTCGTCTGGAAATGATGGATGAAGTTCAAAAGCACGTCATGCGTGAGGCGCCGTGGGTCTTCGTTGCCAAAACGAACTTCTCACTCGCGCATCGGGCCGACCTGAAAGGGTGGACCTACTACACATCTAACAACATGCGGTTCCAGGATTTCCATCGCTAGGCACTAAAGGTTCTGAACTGTGTTTGTTAGATCGTTACGAGGTGTTAACGCATGACGCATCATCCCGGCCCAGCTGAGGTGGATGCAAGCGTGAACGAAGCGGGAGAGCCCGGGGTCAAACCCCCGGGTTCTTCCGGCTTCCTCGCGTCTTGGCGCGCGCGTCTGCGCTTTCTACTTGCGGTGCTGGCCTCGCGGCCACTATTTGCCGTCGGTTACATTATTGTTTTCGCTGTTATTCTGCTGGCGATCTTTGCGCCGTGGATCGCGCCGTATCATCCTGAAAAGGCGAACCCGACTGATTACCTGCAGGCACCCAGTTGGCGACACCTCTTGGGCACCGACCAGACCGGCATGGATATTTTCAGCCGGATCATTTACGCGCCACGGATTGATCTTACGATCGCCATTGGTGGCACCGCTATTTCCGCCATCGTCGGGTCGTTGATCGGCGCTGTGGTGGGGTATTATCAAGAGATGGGCGGCACGCGCAGTCTTGCCGCCGGCTTTATCATGCGCACCGCCGACGTATTACAGGCTTTTCCGGTATTCGTTTTCGCGATCGCACTCGTGGCTATTTTTGGTCAGAGCCTGCAGAGCATCATCGCCGCCATCGCCTTCGTGAACGCACCGATTTACCTCCGGCTCATGCGCAGCCAGGTTCTGTCCATCCGCAACATGCGTTACATCGAGGCAGCCTATGTGTCCGGCGCAAACGACATGAATATCATGCTACGGCATGTCATTCCCAACTCCATGGCGCCGATCCTGTCGCAATTGTCGGTCAATATCGGTTGGTCAGTGCTCCTCACGGCAGCCCTTAGTTTTGTCGGCGCCGGTGTCGAAGCGCCCATACCGGAGTGGGGCAGCATGATCGCCATGGGCTTTGGGAATATCATTACCGGCCAGTGGTGGCCTTCGGTATTCCCTGGTATTGCCCTCGGCGTTACCGTTTTCGGGTTTGCGTTGGTGGGCGCCAGCGTTGAAGTTTTGGCTGACCCGGCCCGCCGCCGCGCGCTGGCCGGCACATTGCGTGAGAAAAAGCGCCCCAACGCTCCCTCCAAACAACCAGCGGAGGCGGCCTGATGCGGGTGCTACGCTACATTGGCAGGCGCATGTTGTTTATCGTGCCGCAGTTGGTCGGGATCGTTCTGGTCAGCTTTTTGCTGGTGAAAATGATCCCGGGTGATCCCGCCGTGATGATGGTTGGCCCCATGGCCTCGGCAGAGACGCTCGCCAAACTGCGCACCGAACTGGGTCTTGATGGCAGCATCATGTATCAGTTCTGGATTTACCTGACGAACCTCGTTCAGGGTGACCTCGGAACAAGCTGGCAGACAACACGGCCGGTGCTGAACGACCTGTTCGTTCGCTTCCCGGCAACGCTCGAGTTGATCACCCTTTCTTTGCTGTTGGCGCTTTTGATTGGCATTCCACTGGGCGTTGCGGCGGCATATTTTCGTCGTTCCGTCGTCAAGAAATTTTCGGATTATTACGGACTGCTGGCTGGCGCTTTGCCGGACTTTTGGCTCGGGATGATCCTCATCTATTTTTTCTATACGATTTTTCAGATCGCCCCGGCGCCGCTCGGGCGCATCGGGTTCGCAGTCATGACTCCGTCACCGGTGACCAATTTCCTAATTATTGACTGCATTCTGGAAGGTAACTGGCAGGCGCTCTGGTCAACGTTGGGGCATTTGATTCTGCCGGTTGTTACGCTGGGCGTGATCACGGCGGGACCGATTCTCAAGATGACGCAGTCGACGATGGAGCGGATGCTGGAATCTGATTTCATTCGATATGCTGATATGTGCGGCCTGCCAAAATCTGTGGTCATTCGTCAGGCCTTTCGCAATTCACTCCCGTCCATTGTTACTATTGTGAGCGTGCTCTATGGCTTCCTCGTCGGCGGTGCGGTTTTGGTCGAGATCGTGTTCAGTTGGGGCGGGGCGGGACAATATGCGGTGCAAGGCGTTCTCAATGCAGATATCAACCCGGTGCTCGGCTTCGTTCTGTTCTCCGCAGTGCTCTCACTTATTATTTATCTGATTGTGGATCTGATCTATTTTGCGATCGACCCCAGGATCAGGGGCTAGGGACATGGCTAACGAAACCCAAAAGGTCTTCGACACCGGTCAGCCGGTCCTCTCTATTGATGGTCTCAATGTCAGCTATCCCGTCTACGGCGAGGATCCGGTGCAGGCGGTACGCGACCTGGATCTGCATATCCAGCCAGGCGAGATCGTTGGCCTCGTGGGTGAGAGCGGCTCGGGCAAAACGACGCTTGCGCGCTCCGTCATGGGGCTTCTGGTGCAACCCGGCCGGGTTGATACGGGCACTATTCAATTTGATGGCAAGGACCTACGTGCCTTGCCTGAAAAACAACTGCGGGCCGTTCGTGGCAAGGATATTGCCATGGTCATACCAAATCCGCGGAGCGAACTTGATCCGTTGGTAACGGTCGGTCGGCAAATTTCGAATGTCGCGCGCGCTCATCTCGGCATCAAACGGGATGAAGCTGACCAAATGGCGATGGACATGTTGAACGCGGTGCAGATACCTGACCCTGACCGTCGCTTCAAGGCATATCCCCATGAGCTTTCGGGTGGCATGGCACAGCGTGTTGTGATGGCGATTTCGCTCGTGTGTTCGCCCAAGTTCGTGATCTCTGATGATGCCACCAGTGGGCTTGATGTGACGGTTCAGGCGCAGGTGCTGGACCTGCTGCGCGCCTTGGTGCGCTCTCACAATACTGCGATGCTGTTCATTACTCGCGATATCGGAATTACGGCGCATTTCTGTGACCGCGTGGCCGTGATCTACGCCGGCGAGATTGTCGAAATTGCCCCCATGCAGTCATTTTTTGAAAATCCCATGCACCCCTATAGTGTGATGTTGCTGGCGGCGTTCGCCCATAATCCGACATTGCGCGCCAAGTGGCATAAGCCGTTAGCATCAGCAGCTCCCGCACATGGCGGCGCTTGCGCATATGCTGGGCGGTGTGTTCATGCAGAAGATCATTGCCGGCAGAACAGCGCGGAGCTGCGCGAACTTGCGCCGGGGCATCTTGTGCGCTGCCATTTTCCAGTGGAGAGACCGCTATGAGTTCGGTTCTGGATGTCTCCGGGCTGGTGAAACATTTTCCGATTGCCGGGCAACGTGCGGTCGTTCAGGCCGTCAATGACATCAGCTTTCATGTCAAGAAAGGTGAAACGCTGTCGTTGGTGGGCGAATCCGGTTCGGGCAAAACGACAGTCGGGCGCTGTGTGCTTGGTCTGATTCAGCAAACCGCTGGCGTGATCGATTTTCAGGGAGAAACCATCGGCAAACGACGCAATGTTCGCTCTCGCGACCTGCGCGGCAAGATGGCGCTGGTTTTTCAGGAACCGGCTGAGAGCCTTGATCCGCGCGTCCGTGTGGCCGATACCATCGGCGAGCCGCTGCGTTCGCGCGGTGTATCGCGCGAAAACCGCCGTCGTCGGATAGCGGAGATCGCTAAACGTGTCGGGCTTTCGGACGCCACGCTTGATCAGTTTCCGGCCGAGTTGAGCGCCGGTCAGCAGCAGCGCGTTGGCATCGCCCGGGCAATCGTAACGGACCCTGAACTGATCGTGCTGGATGAACCAACCTCGGCCCTTGATCCGACGGCGCGGGCAGAAATCATTGATCTCCTGATTCGCCTGCAGAAGGAATTCGATACCGCCTATCTTTTCATTTCCCATGACCTGAGCACGGTGCGCTACCTGAGCCATCGGGTGGCGGTCATGTATCTTGGCATGATTGTTGAGCAGGGCACGGCCAATGAAATATTCAGCAATCCGCGGCACCCCTATTCGGTTGGCCTTCTATCGTCGGTTTTGTTGCCCAACCCCAAGCTTAAGCGCGAGGTAAGTGTTGATCTGACTGGAGAAATACCAAGCCCGATTGACCTGCCCAAAGGGTGCTATCTCGCGGGGCGGTGTCCCTTTGCGACCGATCAGTGTCACAAGGAAATGCCGCCGATCGAGGACCTCGGCAACGGCCATCTGGTGCAGTGCCATCATTTTCGTGAGGCACTCAAGGGCCACGAGGCGCTAGACTATTTTGATGAATTCCAAGCTCAAACAGAACAATTGCTGGAAGCCGGACGTCGCTCAACTGGCACCGTTGCCGGGCAGACTAAATGACCAGATAGGAGAATACCAAAATGAGTAATTTGGCCGGAAAAGTTGCGG
>JABJCZ010000146.1 GCA_018668475.1 Alphaproteobacteria bacterium
CTCACCTAGATGAACCACGTTGCCAAAATTGTCAGCCAGGATCTGTACTTCGATGTGGCGCGGACGCTCAACCAGTTTTTCGAGGTAGACCGAATCGTCACCAAATGCGGCTTTTGACTCGGCGCGAGCACCGACGATGGACTCGATCAGCGTATCCGCACTATCGATCCGTTTCATTCCGCGCCCGCCGCCGCCTGATACGGCCTTGACCAGCACTGGATAGCCGATTTCCTCGGCAATGGCCTTGGCTTCAGCCATATCAGGACCAAGCGGGCCATCTGACCCCGGCACAACCGGCAGCCCCAGGTTTTGAACGGTTTCCTTCGCGCGGGCCTTATCACCCATCATCCGTATGTGTTCAGCCGTCGGCCCGATGAACGTATAGCCGTGCTCCTCAACAATTGAGGCGAATTCAGCGTTCTCCGACAAAAAACCGTAGCCGGGATGGATCGCGTCGGCATTGGTGATCTCACCAGCGGCGATTATCGCCGGGATGTTGAGGTAGCTGTCTTTGGCCGGCGGCGGCCCAATACAGACAGATTCGTCGGCGACCCGGGCGTGCATGGCATCTGCATCGGCGGTCGAATGGATAGCGACTGTCCGAATGCCCAATTCACGGCATGCCCGATGGACACGAACGGCAATTTCGCCTCGGTTGGCAATGAGAACTTTATCGAACATGCGGTGTTGTCGCTTTGATTGGCCAGCTATTGGGGTGGGGCTTACTCGATAATGAGGAGGACTTCGCCAAACTCTACTGGTGCGCCGTTTTCAATCATGATGCGTGCGATGCGGCCGCTGCGCGGCGCGCGAATCGGGTTCATGGTCTTCATGGCTTCAATAATGAAGAGCGTTTGCCCTTCGCTGACGGGATCGCCCTCTTTGACAAACTGTGGTGCGCCGGGCTCAGGGCTTCTGTAGGCAGTGCCAACCATGGGTGAGGTCACCGCACCCGGGTGGCCAGCATCAATCACCGCATCGTCAATTGAGGGCACAGCAGCGGCGTCATCTGCGACAACCGAACGTATGACAGGTGCCGCAACTGCAGCGGCAACTGGCGCGCGGGCGACGCGCAGCCGGCGGTCACCTTCGCCAACTTCGATTTCTGACAGGCCGGTTTCGTCGAGAATACTCGCGAGGGCCCGGATAGCGTCAAAATCGATGTCGGGATGAGACATATCTGGTTGCTCCAGGGGCAATTTTTTGGTTGTCATAACGTCTATTTGGCCGAGTTGAGCATATTTGCCAAAGCATCAAGCGCCAGCTCATATCCCAGCCCACCAAACCCGCAGATCATCCCGTCGGATGCCTGTGAAATATAAGAGGTGCTGCGATACGCTTCACGGCGATGAATATTGGACAAATGCACCTCGATCACGGGCACGTCTACTGCCCGCAGGGCATCGAGAATGGCTATTGAGGTATGCGTATAGGCGCCAGCATTGAGAATGAGCCCTCCGGCGGACGATTTGCCCGCCTCCTGAATCCACTCAACCAGATCACCTTCATGATTCGATTGGCGAAAATCAATGTCGAGATCAAGCGTGTCAGCGCGCTCCTGGCAGCGTATCTGGATGTCGCCCAGCGATTCGGTGCCGTAAACGTCTGGCTCGCGTTGCCCCAACATGTTGAGGTTTGGGCCATTGAGGATCAATATCTTGGGCTTCATGGTGCTGCAGTCTATCGTAAATTGGTTGCCGACGCACGGTTTGAGAGCGGTTAAACAAAATATTTAGGTGAGTTGAAATGGTTGCGTTGAGCGCCATACTAAGGGCATAGGGATATTTCGACCAAATACCTCGTGCGATGGGGAAATTAATCAGGAGATTTCGCGTAATGCGGGTGAGTATCAACGGTGAGCCGCGTGATTTTGATGGGCCCCTTTCAGTGTTCGGTGTCCTCGAATCCCTTGGGTTAGACCCACGCAAGCTGGCTGTGGAACGGAACCTCGAAATTGTCCCCAAAAGCACCTATGAAAATGTGACCGTTGCCGATGGCGATCGGCTGGAAATTGTCCATTTCATCGGCGGTGGTGCCACATCGGTGGACTCGCTGACCGACCCTGATGACGGATGGGCTGTGGCCGGTCAAAATTTCAAGTCGCGGCTCATTGTCGGGACCGGCAAATACAAGGATTTTGAAGAGACTGCAGCGGCAATAGACGCCTCCGGCGCTGAAATCGTGACCGTCGCAGTGCGCCGTGTGAATGTGACCGACCCAAACGCGCCAATGCTGGTCGATTACGTCGACCCCAAGCGCTACACCTATCTGCCGAACACGGCATTTTGCTACACCGCTGATGAGGCTGTGCGGACCCTGCGGCTGGCCCGTGAGGCGGGTGGCTGGTCGCTGGTGAAGCTGGAGGTTCTTGGCGATCAGACAACCCTTTATCCGGATATGGTCGAAACACTGAGCGCCGCCGAATTGCTGATCAAGGACGGGTTTGAGGTCATGGTTTATTGCTCGGATGACCCGATCATGGCGAAGCGGCTTGAAGACATCGGGTGCGCCGCGATTATGCCACTGGCCGCACCTATTGGGTCAGGCCTGGGTGTGCAAAACCCGGTCAATATCCGCGTCATTATTGAGCAGAGTAAAGTGCCGGTCCTGGTTGACGCTGGCGTGGGCACAGCCTCGGATGCCGCCGTCGCCATGGAACTTGGGTGCGATGGGGTGTTGATGAATACCGCCATCGCGGCCGCAAAGTCTCCGGTCGTGATGGCAGCGGCCATGCGTCACGCTATTGAGGCCGGGCGGCTCGCCTATCTGGCTGGCCGGATGCCGAAGAAGCTTTACGCGGACCCATCATCGCCTCTCGCAGGTTTGATTTAGCGCCCCGTAATACATCAGTATGTTAACTACGTTTGTGAGTGCAAAGGCCTGTCTTACCGTGCCGTATCCGGTGCTACAGCGAAGTGTTCTTGTATGGCAGAACATCTAGTTGATCCGCGGTATTTTGTGACGGCCGTCACTACAGGATCGGGCGTGATACTAGATAAAGCCTCGAGTTAATGTGGCGCATTATTTTTTACACACAATATCTTGTTATTATTGTGTTTTATATGGGTTGATGTCAATGTATGACAGCGCCTACAGGGCATCTGTGTTCCTTGTTGGTTCTAAAATTAGTGTCCTACGGGTTGTGAAATCGAAGGGTAAGACACCGACGTGGCCAGAGGCGTGTCATACGCATCCGGCAGATCAACATTAAGGCGGCCGTACTACTCCCTTGGTTCGGGCCTGCAAGGGCCGAGCTGGTCAGCGTGCCGTTAAGGGTGTTTGTGCGCCATATTCATCCGATGAACCTGGCGGCGGCGATCCTTCCACGGCATTAAGGATGTCGCTGGCATGCAAGCTTGCAGGTGATCCTTCCGGCAATCCTTTGAGGGCGCGTCGCGCGTGATGGGCTGCTTTGTCCTTTTGCCCTCGAAGCGCGGCAGCTTCTGCGAAAGCAAGGTCAGCCCGGGCAAATTGCTCATCGCGGCCATAAGCGATGCCCAGAAAATACCAATGTGGGGCATAAGCAGACTCCAGCCGCGACGCGGTT
The DNA here is from genome assembly GCA_018668475.1 of Alphaproteobacteria bacterium. GTDB lineage: Bacteria > Pseudomonadota > Alphaproteobacteria > UBA828 > UBA828 > JABJCZ01. Next base: position 3,548 of record JABJCZ010000146.1, read on the forward strand.
TCCAGATGAGTGATGGCTTCGCCCAATTGAGCTTTTTCGCCGGTCTCAATAAGGGCGCGGGCGAGGCCGAGACGCAATAGCGCTGCCGCTGGCCGCAGCTCCGTCGCGCGGCGATAGGGGGCGATGGAGCTACTGATCTGCCCGCTCTCAAACAATATCTGGCCTTTGAGCTCATGGAACCACGGGTCAGCGGGATAGTCGTCGATAAGCCCGTCCAGAACATCAATCGCGCGTGATGTTTCGGGGATCCGATAAAGGGCTATAGCGCGGGCATAACGCGCCGGAATCGAGTTGTCCGTGGGGTCGATACCAGCCAGAACTCTGACGGGTGGCGTCAGGAACGCCCGCAATTTCGCGGTCATTCTCTGGTGCGTTAAAACGTCATCGTTCGATACTTTCACATCTGCATATCGGGATGTTTCGACGTGGTGGGCCACCGTGGAAATGCGCTCACGGGTCAGTGGATGGGACCGCGCATAAGGGTCCTGTCGCTCGGGAACCAGAAGTTCCTGATCTTCCAGGCGATAAAACATGTCGAGCAGACCTCTGGAGGATTGTCCGGTGTTGTCCAGATACCGCAGGGCCGCATGGTCCGCCGCCTGTTCCTGCGCCTGGCTGTATCGAATAATGGAATTCTGTGCGGCGACATTGCCCCCGAGAACGATTGCCGCTGCCGCATCCCCTTGGCCGGCGACGGCGGCTACCGCACCGAGGACGTAGGCCAGTATGGTCTCCGCACTGGCATTGCGCATGGCATTGCGGGTGCGCGCTAAATGTCCGCCAGCCAGATGGCCTGTTTCATGGGCGAGCACACCGACAATTTCGCCCGGACTACCCGATTCCATGAGCAGTCCACTGTTTACGAAGAGGTTCAGGCCACCTGCGACAAAGGCGTTCAACCGTTTATCGTTGACGAGATGCACATTGACCGCGCTGGCATCCAAGCCTGCTGTCTGGAATAGTGGCGCGGCATAGGCGCGAATGATATTTTCGATTTCTGAGTCGCGGATAAGCGACAGGCCTTCACTTCGTGCCGATGTGGCGGCTACTGACCCGATACATATGGTTAATATGATTGCCGCAATCGCGCTGGTGACACGTGTTATCAAAAGGACCTCCCGCATTTCTCATACAATACCTATGAGGCCATTGAAGCGCCGTCAATCGTGGGGCCTCCATGCCCGCGCCTTATCGGTGATGTTGGCGGCGACCGTTCTCGGCGCCTGCGCCGGGCCAGACAAAGCAGCTGACCTGGTAGCCAGCGCGGGCGATGGCCACTTTTTTGGTGGTGTAGCAACTGATGAGCCGCGCGCGACACTGATCGGCCGCGACGTCCTTATGGCGGGTGGAACTGCAGCTGACGCGGCCGTTGCTGTTTATTTCACCCTCGCAGTTACCTACCCATCGAATGCGAGCCTTGGCGCCGGTGGCACCTGCCTGGTGCAGGATCCGGATGTGGATGACTTGGCCGACACTGTTCGTGCGCTTGAGTTTTTGCCTGGGGTCGCCGTTGGCAGCGCTACGGCAAATCCCCGCCGGGCAACAGCGGTGCCGGCGGCAGTGCGCGGCATGTTTGCGCTCTATTCCCGATATGGACGGCTTGATTGGGCGCGCCTCGTTGCGCCGGCAGAGAATTTGGCGCGGTTTGGCCACCCTATATCCCGGGCTTTGGCGCGTGATTTGTCTTTGGCGGAAAGCGAATTGTTTGACGACCGCGACGTGCGGCGGATTTTTGGCGATGCAGAGGGCTTGCCTTTGGTTGAGGGGCAGAGGCTGACCCAGCTCGATCTTGCCGCGGTTTTGGCGCAAGTTCGCATAAAGGGCCCCGGCGATTTCTATGGAGGCGACCTGGCGC
>JABJCZ010000147.1 GCA_018668475.1 Alphaproteobacteria bacterium
ATCCAGCGCCAGCGCTGCCTCAACCCACGAGCGCACAATATCTTCCATCTCTTTATAGCTCAAAGGGTTGAAACCACGGCGCGCTTGATACAAGGCCCGGCGCGACACCATTTGCCGCGCACCTCGGCGCACGTAGTCCTGAACCGCATCCCGTCCCGTCCCGTCTGGAACAATCTGATCAACGATGCCGAGATCATAAAGTTCCTGGGCCGTATAAGTGCGACCGCTGAATATGATCCGTTCGGCGGCAACTGCCCCAATCCGTCGGGCCAGAAAACTATAGGCCCCCATTCCCGGAAACAGGTTAAACAGAACCTCCGGCAAACCGCAGCGCGATGATTCTTCCGCAAAGATGATGTCACTCGATAACGCGGCCTCGAAACCACCACCAAGCGCCTCACCCTGGATAAGGGCGATTGTCGTGATCGGCAGTCCCATTTTCTCGGCGCTTGTGTGACACACCCGGGTACACGCTGAGCCATATTGTAGCAGGCGTTCGCGGTCGCGGGTCCGGACAAGCTGCGTCATCAGCCGCAAATCGCCACCCAGGTTGAACACGCCGGGCTCGTTGGACGCCCAGACAAGATAATCGAAAGGTAACGCAGGCTCTTCATTGAGCAATTTGCTGCTCGCATATCGCCCGCGCAACCCGGCCTGCAAGGCACTAAGTTCAGCCAGCAGATTCGGCGTGAAAATGGGTCGTTCTCCGGCGAGATGATTACACCAGAGAATACGCGCCTCTTTGTCGAGATCGACATTCAGCTCATGGTAAACAGCACTAATCGGCTCAGCGAGGAGATCCGGCGCCCGACCGATCGGCGCCAGATACGCCTCGACCCAGTCGTCCCCCCAATTCAACGCGTCCGCCCTCAACAATTCGAAGTGGAGTTTGTCCGGCAGCCATACTTTTGTCCCCCCTACTATGGTAATCACGGCCCTCAAAGCTATGATTAACGAAGCGTTAACCTGCACCTCAGCAGTAAACAACCCTTTGCTATTCTGGATAATATGGATATGACGAGCCTCGTTATATCTCTCTGCCTTGCTTTGCCTTCCCGGAAAGATCCATTATGACTTCTCTCTTGCACCGTTCTTTCGCGTTTGCGACACGGTCATGAGCGGTGGCGCCGCCCTCTGGGGCGCAGGCTCCGCCCTCGTATGGGGCGTTTCGGACTATTCAGCACGGTTCGCCGGCGAACGCGTCGGCGTCTTGACTGCATCATTAGGCATGATGCTGGTCGGCATCGTGGCTACGGTCATTTATATCGTTGTCGCCGGGGTCGAAATTAATTGGACCATCAAGGGCCTTGGCTATCTGATTGGCGGTGGCGTCGGAATCGCCATCGGCACGGTCGTCCTCTATGAAGCGTTGACCCGAGGCCCGGTTTCCGTCGCATCACCTGTCGTCGCAAGCTATCCGGCCATGGCCGTTCCAATCTCCATTGCACTTGGCAATCGACCTGGCGTTTTGGAATGGGTTGCCATGGCGGCGACGATGGTCGGCGTCTGGATTGTTGCAAGGTGGGTAAAGGGGGCGACGGATAATCAGGGTGGCAATTTCGAGCCCGCCAATATTCGCCGGACGACCCTTCTCGCACTTGCCGCCGCCGCCATATTTGCGCTGGCCATAACCGCCATTGATCTTGCCGTTGACGTTTATGGGCCGCCGGTTGCCGTCCTGGGCATGCGGGCGGTGGGTGTCATCTGTTTTGCGTGCTGGTTTCTGATCAAACGACAAGTTCCACGCGTGCCGCTCAACGCCGTTTGGTTACTGGTATTTCTGGGCATGCTCGACACAATGGGGCACCTGTTCCTCTATATGGGGCTGGAATCAGCACATGGCGAATTCGCCGTCGTTGCCAGCGCGGCCTACACAGTGGTCACGGTGCTGCTTGCCCGTATATTTTTGCGCGAACCCGTAAATATGGTGCAGTGGGGTGGCATCGCCATCGTCGTCGCTGGCATTGGGTCACTTGCAACGCTTGGATAATCGGAGGGCCGCGCAACTCATGCCCGAGTTCATTCACACTAAGCGTAATGAGAACGGCGTCGAAATATTGACGCTGAATCGGCCCGCCAAACGCAATGCATTGAACTACGGCATGGCCGACGAGATCATCGATGTCTTTGCGCGCTGCAATGTAGACGAGAGGTGCCGCGCCATCATTATGACTGGTGCGGGCGACAAGGCGTTTTGTGCGGGGATGGATCTCTCCGTTACGGAACAATTTGATGGTGCTGCGGCGGCCGACTGGATGAACCGCCTGCGCGCGCTCTACACCGCAATCCGCAATTTCGACAAACCGCACATTGCCGCCGTCAACGAAATCGCAGCGGGCGCGGGATACCAGTTAGCACTCCTTGCGGATGTGCGTGTTGGACACGCCGCGACGCGCATGAGCCAGCCGGAGATAAATGTCGGGATGCCAAGCTTGATCGGCGCGCAATTGATGCTGCCGATGCTTGGCTTATCTCGGACGAAGGAGCTGACCCTGACCGGCCGCGTTATGGATGCCGAAGAGACAGTTCGCCTCGGCTTGACCAGTCGCTTGGCAAAAGCCGGCGCACTGATGCAAGAAAGCCTGACTTTGGCTGAGGAACTCGCGTCCAAACCGCCCACTGCCTTTCGCCTCACGAAAAAACGCTTTCGCGACATCACACAGCCGGATTTGGAAGCCGCTTTCGAGGAAGCTGCCA
>JABJCZ010000441.1 GCA_018668475.1 Alphaproteobacteria bacterium
ACATACTGTTAATACTTCTTCTTCAAAATAAGTTTTGAACCAATCAAAAGAAGAGATGTTTTCTAGTTTGTAATCTTCTACAAAGTTAACATCGTAACATCCTAATCTTGCACCAAAGCAAGCCCAGATGCCATTCTCTACATCAGCACCAATATTACACCAGGTTAATAGTCTTTCATAGTTCTTCGGCCATATTCTTTTTTGAAAGTCTTCAACTGGAACTTGTTTGCCTTCGTCTAGTGACATCTTAACACCTTCACGGTAACCTGCACGAAATGCCTGAAACGGTGAACCTGCGTTATATACTTCTGAGTAGATATTGTTCATCTGAATATAATTCAAATCCCAACAGAAGTCTACTTTCTTCGTTTCGTCTTCTGCGTTCTCGTGTGTTTTCATTTCTAACACCAAGTCTACTGGCCAACACTTGATGCCGCCATTGCCATATACTAGTCCGTTAACCATATTCTTGGCACTCCAACTAATAACTGATTGTTCTAAGTCTGGTGTTTCTGGCGGAAATGAAATCGCTAAGTCAAAAAACTTCTCATCAACAATGTTATCACCATCGATAGTAATAAATCTTTCAGTCTCACTTTGTCTTGCACATTCTTTGTGTGCGTTGTCAAAACCTTTCACCCCATCTACTCTTTTAGCAAATGGGAACTTCATCATTAAGTTCGCCCAATGTTCTTCTTTTGCTGGTTCATCGTAACTGATGTAGAATACATCTAAGTCACCTAAAATTATTTCTTTTCCTTCTTCTTTCATACTTTCCTCCACGAATATTTGTCAAAATACTTCTGTGTATACACACTTATATTGTATTTATTATATGACAACTTAACGCTTTTCCCAGTTGATAATAACTCAGAAAATGGCACATTTACTACTGTAAGTAAGAAATCTGGTCTGTCTTTGTGTGTTATAAAGAAACCGTGGTCAGTTTTTCCTGCTACACTTACTAGTTGATTTGCATCAACCTCAATACTACTCTTTAGGTCATCACTTGCTGTAAACGATAGTTCATCTCCGTCGAAAGAAAGAATAATATCTGCATCTTCGACAGTCAATATCTTGTGTAGTTGGTTGTCTTTGTTTCTTCTTTTAATATCAATTTTTGATTTAATAATTTCATATATAAGAGGATTATCTGTTCTACTTACTATATAATCTGAAAACTTGTATTCGCCCGTAAGAAACGGTTCAATATCTGCAATCTCAAACCAAGCAAATAAGTCTTTTGTTTCTTGTATATGGTTTGTTATGTTTATTATCTTATTAAAGCCATCGAAGTAAACAGCACGACATGTATTAGTTCTTTCTATAACACTTATCATAACACTGCATCCTCGAGTTGTTTAATTTTATCTTTACTCATCCAATTCTTTTCTACATAGTGTACTGGCAAGGTCTGTGTGAAATTACCAATCTTTATTTGTAAATCATCGCCAAGTTCACTAGTTATACTCTTAGTCCAGTCACTATCTATTTGATTTTCGGGTACATTCTGGACCATACTTTTCATATGAACAAAAGTAGGAACATCTTTAATATCATAGTCACAAGTTTCTGCTTCGATGTCTAGTAGTTGAATTGCTAATGCATACGCTACATCGGCGCTCATCCAGTTCTGTCCTACTCCTTTAAGAAACTTATCAAAGTATACGTTCCAGTGTGTCATAATTAACTCGACCATTCTAAAGAATTCAAAAGTTAATTCCGATTTCTTAAAGTAAGTAAAGTTGCTGTATACATTTGGCAAATCTAATTGTGTAAATTTTGTTCTATAATAATCGCTAGTGACATCTTCGTTACGAAATGTTTTAACATTCGTGCAACACCAAACATCTTTCTTAGAAAGATAATCCCACCAATAGTCAACACTATCAGTAAATAACATATCACTATCAAGTATAATTGTTTCATCGTATGGAGTCATATGTGGATATTTCCACTTATTGTGTATCTTCCACTTGTCTCCTTTAGCATCATCATTCCAAGGAATATCAACTATAGCATCGAATACTTTTCTATGTTTGTCTGTGATTAATTTCTTTGTTTGTTCATCTACACAAACACAAAGATTACTATTTTTCTGTGATGCTTTAAGACTGAGTGCCAGAGCGTATGACATTTCTAAGTAGTCAATGTCTTCGCTGTTTTGAGCAATAGTTATATATCCTTTACTCATACTTTCTCTCCGTGTGACAATAGGTCATCTATAAATCGTCCTATTGCTTTTTTGTTCATAATATGTAAGTCCATATCTTTAAACCGTGACAGAATATGAGAAGAAACATTTTCAGCATCAGCACAATACATAATAACATCATTATGTGAGTTGACTCTGTAAATATCATCAAGGTCAAAACTATTGTTAAGATAATTTATTGGCAACGACGGAACATCAAATGCAACACTACCATTCAGTATATGTAGTGCCATCGAAAACGCAAAATCATTTCTATATAGATTGCCGCTACAGTTATAAAGATAATAATAATACTTATAATTATATTTGATATGACTTATAAGTGTGAATAGATTTTCAGCAAAGTCAGATTTTTTGAAGTAAAATACTGTTGCCCAATACATAGGAATACTGAAGTTGTCGATGTATTCTATGTTCTCTTGGTGTCTTCCTGAAATGTCTCTGTACTTAGAGTTAATCATAACATCATTATCGCTATTCCATACTTGGTCTAGGATATCATTCATAATGAAATAATCAGCATCTATTACAAGAGTTTCATCATAAGGAGACAACTTATAGACCTCACTTCTGCTCATATTCTTAAATGGCGCATATTCTAGTTTATCTGTAGTGTCTTTGAACAGTCTTATATTTTCTGGTTGAAAGTTATCACTAATAATTACTCTATCAAAATATTCGTTGATTAGTGTTTCGTTTGGTGCCAAAGTTTCTGTGTTTGTTATTAGACATATCTCATCAAATAATGAAAGACTTCTTCTGGCATAGCCAGCACAAGCACAGGCTTGTTCAGCATAATTGATATACTCGTTATTCTGAGCAAATATTATAATGCCTCTGCTCATATTAAATCTCTAGTACTTTTTCTATCTTGCGTGAACTCTTCAGTTTTTGGTATTCATTATAATAATCATTTACTACTTCGAAGTATAGACTAGAGATATCATCTAGGAATTTCTCGGTGTCTTCAATATAAACGGGTATATCATTTTTATCAAGTAGTGTTATTTCTGTTTTACCAGAAGAAACAACAAAATTCATAAAAGAAATCAAAGATTGGTCAACAGTGAATGAACCACCGGACGTGCTATGACTTAACAAATTTTGTGTTTTCACTTTTAGATTGTTTTTGTTCAGGTTGAACGTTTTCATCGTATTAGAAAACTCTAACGCTTTCTCTAAACGTTGTAGGTCTTCTTTAGATGTTTCTGTTTCTTTTGTGATATCAGACATTGGTTTATTCTCCTAGTATTAGTACTAATAATACAGTAAAATGACCTAAATGTCAAGCCTAAAGTTAAGAAATATGGAAAGATTTAGCCGATTAGTATCATTTCTACTAATCGGCTTATTTGTTGTTGGAGCCTTTAATCATCTCACAATGGGGTTGTTATGCTAACAACGAGATGATTTACTATCCCGAGTTTTGCTCCAATGTAGTATTACAGACTATCTGTTACCGTATAAGTTGGATTCGTTAAGTTAACTGAATCAGCCGCATTTGATAATTTCTTTGATGTAAGTGTAACTGTTGATGTACCCGGTACAGTATCAGCACCAGTCCAAGACCACGCTCCACCATAACCAGAGCCACTGCCTGAACGGGCAACGTGAGCATCTGCTAATTCTGTTTTAATATAAATTTGTGAACCAGTAACATATGCTGAAACTTGTATATAGTTTGCACTGTAATCAGAATCATCTGCGATTTCTTTCTTATGAACAACATAAGAACCAGTTAAGTCACTGTGCTTGTAACGTGTACGTGAATCTACATTAGATGTATCTTCTGGTCTTACTGAATATGTAAATGTTCCCATTTCACCAGTAAGTTGTTCCCAAGATGTACCTTGTTGATTACTAGTTGTATCGTTGTGTGATGCTGAAACTCTAAGTTCGCCACCTGCAGAGAACCAAGCATTCATTGTGTTTACATCTGCCCATTCAACACGAATGATTTGTGTTCTAGTGCCGTTCCAGTTTGCCGCTGTTTCTGATACTTCTGATGCAACGCTTGTGTCCCAGTCTGTGTAAGACCAAGGAGCGTCAAAACGAGTATCGATACTAGTTATGAAAGAACCAGCAACTGAACCATAATGAGTCCAATCAATTGTTGTTCCTGCATCTACTGCCGTAAATGGATTTGTGATGTTATAATAATTACTAATCTTTGCTGCCGCACTATATAATGAGTCATGGTATGCATCATCAATTGTGTCAGAAGCCGAAGGATTTGCCGCTACTGTATGAGACTGGTTGTAACCACCGTGTACACCCGTGCCATTTAGTATCGTATTCATTTTATCTCTCAAACTTGATAAGTCTGAGTTTGTTATAAGTGAGCCTGAAGCCATTGTTATACTCCTAAATTTTAACTAATTTGAATTGTAACTGTATAGTCAATTACAATTGTTCTGTTTGCTGACAGCAACACGGGATGGAATGTTACATG
>JABJCZ010000001.1 GCA_018668475.1 Alphaproteobacteria bacterium
ACGGGAGGCCGTTCAATGACTTGCATCAACATCCAAATTTTCCAAAAATTTCATTGTGTATCAATTTATTAACCATTAGAGCCGACTTTGAAGTTGAAAATTGTCCCAAGTCAGGGGCTTATGCGAAACAACCGGATGGGTTTTCCCGTGTCAAATGTCGTTGAAATCTATATCTGCAATGAGGGTCAGGACCTCAAGCAGGGCAGACTGGAGACCAGCCAGGAAATCGCCAACCGCACTGATGCGGAGGCTGACGCCCAGTATCGCTGCTCCGAAGACAATGCAATTCAAAAAATCGCCTACTATTCCCTTACAGATGAAGGCGACGCCAAAAAGCTCCTGATATACGAAAATCCGCATTTTTCCGGCGCAACCGCGAAAGCAGGCGCCCCGCGCCCAAATGGAAAAGCCGCACCTTCCGGCGGAAAATCGAACGGGAATGGCGCGGCGACCGCCAAACGCGCCGGCGGCGGCGCGAAACCCAAAGGCAACTGGCTGGTCAATCGACTGATCAACATGGTCACCGAAGAAGTTCCCCGGTAATTGACATCAGGCGCAATACCGTTGCGCCCACCCAGCCACCTCTTGCAATATTAACCTGACTCCACGCGGGCTGTTTCGTCTGCGGACTGTGTGCTATTCAGGCCCCGGCTCTGAAATTGCCCCACGGAGTTCGGCGAAAATGACCCATATCCCAGGCGCTGCTCAGCGCCGTGCCAGCATTGGCGTGCGTGTAGGCCCATATCAAATTGGCGGTGACGCCCCGGTCGTCGTGCAATCGATGACCAACACCGACACGGCAGACGTGGACTCGACCACGGCCCAGGTCAAGGCACTCGCAGAAGCGGGGTCAGAACTCGTACGATTGACGGTCAATACCGCAGAGGCCGCCGAAGCGGTGCCCCACATTCGTGATCGGCTGGACGCGCTGGGTTGCGCCGTCCCCCTGATCGGCGACTTCCATTACAACGGCCACACCTTGCTGACCGACACGCCGGCTTGTGCTGAGGCGCTGGCAAAATACCGGATCAACCCGGGGAACGTCGGGTTCCGAGAGAAACGTGATCGCCAGTTCCAGACCATGATCGAGGTCGCGATCAAATACGACCGCCCGGTACGCATCGGGGTTAACTGGGGCAGCCTTGACCAGGATTTGCTGGCCGGGATGATGGACGAAAACGCCAAACTGCCTGAGCCGAAGGACGCCCAGGCGATGATGCGCGAGGCGTTGATCGAATCCGCACTGCGTAGCGCTGCAATGGCCGAAGAAATTGGCCTCGGCGCCAACCGCATCGTCATCTCATGCAAGGTGTCGCAGGTGCAGGACCTGATAGCTGTTTATGGCGACCTGGCTGACCGGTGCAAATATGCGCTGCATCTAGGGCTCACCGAAGCCGGCATGGGGTCCAAGGGAATCGTCGCATCTACCGCCGCCATCGGCACGCTCCTGCAACAGGGGATCGGCGATACCATCCGGATATCACTCACGCCTGAACCAGGCGGCGACCGGACACGAGAGGTAATCGTCGCACAGGAAATTCTGCAGACAATGGGGTTCCGAGCCTTTGTGCCCATGGTGACCGCATGCCCCGGATGCGGGCGGACCACCAGCACGGTCTTTCAGGGGCTCGCCGACAAGATTCAGACCTACGTACGCGAGAAAATGCCCGAGTGGGAGAGCCACTATGAAGGGGTTGAGAACATGCAGCTCGCCGTCATGGGGTGCATCGTCAACGGCCCCGGCGAGAGCAAACACGCGAACATCGGCATCAGCCTGCCCGGCACGGGAGAAGCACCCGCAGCACCGGTTTTCATCGATGGCGAGAAAAAAATGACCCTGCGCGGTGACGGCATCGCCGAAGAATTTCATCAGATCGTTGACGATTACGTCGCCAGCACTTACCCGAAGCGCAGCGCCGAAGCACGCTGAGCAGCGACCCTGCACCGCATTGTCCGCAGCGACAGGTTGTCGGGCCAACGCCTTTTCCAAGTATTCTGATGTGATACTGTCGTGGCTCAGGGTCGCATCAGCCGGATAATAAGCGACCCGTATTGCAGGGAGGTGGGCGGCTAGCCATGGCACCCCTACTTGAGGTTCAGGGCCTCAGCCTCGCGTTTGGCGGCGTGCAGGCGCTGGACAACGTTTCGCTGGATGTTGAAGAAGGCAGCATTACTGCCGTTATCGGCCCCAATGGCGCCGGCAAAACCAGCCTGTTCAATACTATTTCCGGGTTTTACCGCCCCCAAACCGGCCGTATTTTGCTGGAGGGGACCGACATTACCCACCGTCCGCCGCCCAAACGCGCGGCCCTTGGCCTCGCCCGGACGTTTCAGAACATCGCCCTGTTTCGCGGTATGACCGTGCTCGACAACATCAAACTCGGCCAGCATGTTCATATGAAGACCGGCTTGCTGGCCGCCGGGCTCTACCTCGGCTGGGCACAGCGCGAGGAGATTGCGCTGCGCGAAGAGATTGAGCACGACGTGATCGATTTTCTGGAAATTGACCACATCCGCAATGCACCCGTGGCCGCCCTGCCCTACGGCCTGCAAAAGCGGGTGGAGTTGGCCCGGGCGCTGGCCATGAAACCCCGCCTGCTGTTACTCGATGAGCCGGTCGCCGGCATGAACCGCGAAGAGACAGAGGACATGGCGCGCTTCATTCTTGATGTCCGAGAGGAACGCGGCATCACGGTGTTGCTGGTCGAGCACGACATGGATGTCGTGATGGACATCTCTGATCATGTGGCAGTGCTCAACTTCGGGCGTGAAATTGGCGCCGGCAGCCCGGCAGCCGTACGGGATATGCCCGCCGTCATCGAGGCCTATCTCGGTCACGCCGACGCAGAGGCCGATATGCCGGGCGCGAGCGGAGCCAGCTAATGGACTTCTTCCTCGAAGTCTCGCTGGTTGGCCTCGCGATTGGTGGGGTCTACGCGCTGGTCGCAGTGGGCTACGTGCTGGTGTACCGAACCACCCACGTCATCAATTTTGCGCACGGCAACATGATGATGTTCGGCGCCTACTTCTATTTCACCTTCGCCGAACTGCTCGGCCTCCACTGGACAATTTCCATCGTACTGACCGTGATTGCAGCAGCCGGTCTGGGCGCCGGAATCGAGCGGGTAGCATTGCGGCCATTGCTTGGCCGACCGGCCATTTCGATCGTGATGGTCACGGTAGGCATTGCCTCAATATTGCATGGCGCGGCCCAACTCATCTGGACGGCGGGAGATTTTTTCCTGCCGCCAATTTTTCCGGATTTGCCGATCGTCATCGACGAGATGTATATCCCGGCGAACACGGGCTACGGGTTTCTGGTTGCTTTGGGTGCCATTGGCGGCTTTCTGCTGCTGTTCCGCTTTACCCGCAGTGGCGTCGCTATGCGCGCCACCGCCAGCGACCAGATTGCGGCAACGACCATGGGTATCAACGTGCCGGCGATGTTCAGCCTGACCTGGGTCTACGCCTCCATAACGGCCGCTCTCGCTGGTGTCGTCGTTGGCTCTATCACGACGCTCAACCCGTCAATGGGATTGATCGGCCTGAGTGTGCTCGCGGTAGTCATCCTGGGCGGAATGGACAGTGTTATCGGGGCGGTCGCGGCGGGCCTGATTGTCGGGTGGATTGAAGCGTTGACCGGTTTTTACATCGGCGGCGCCTTCAAGGACGTGGTGCCCTTTGTTGTGCTGCTGGCGATTCTTATCGTTCGCCCGCATGGTCTGTTCGGCACGCCCGAAATCGAGCGGCTGTAGGTACCGGGCATGCTGATTGGCAACTTCAAGGAACGCTACGAAGCTGACGAGGCCATATTTCGCACCACGCGAAGTCGGGTGTGGCTGGGCATAGCTGTCGCACTCATTGTGGCGTTTCCGTTCGTCGGCAACTCGTACCACCTCTATATGGCAGGGTTGATTGGCATCAATATCATCGCCGCAACCGGCATTAATATTCTGACCGGCTACACGGGCCTTATTTCTCTGGGCCACGCCGCTTTTATGGGGGTGGGCGCCTATACGGTGGCGTGGCTTTCCAACAATGTCGGGCTGCCGTTCTATATCTGTTTGCCCCTGGGTGGCCTGGTCGCAGCTGCGGTGGGTGTTGTCGTCGGCATCCCATCTTTACGCATAAAAGGGCTCTACCTCGCAATTGCGACATTGGCTGCCCAGTTTATTCTCGGCTTCGTATTCAATGAGTGGGAACCGGTGACCGGCGGAGGCCGGGGCACCTCGCTGGCCGCTGCCGAGATCGGCGGTATCGTCCTCGACACCGAGTTCGAGCTGTACTGGCTGATCGTCGTTGTCATGGTATTGGCGCTCCTATTCGCTCGGAATTTGTTCCGCACACGTGTCGGGCGCGCCTTTATTGCGGTGCGCGACCGGGACATTTCAGCCGAGGTCATGGGCATTAATCTGCTCCGCACGAAATTGACCGCGTTTGCGCTCAGCTCGTTCTATGCCGGGCTTGCGGGCGGGTTGATGGCGTATTTTTTCAAGGTGGTCTCCCCCGAGCAATATACCTTCAGTGTGTCCATATTTATGCTCGCCGCCGTCGTGGTCGGCGGCATGGGCACTATTCTCGGTGGCATTCTTGGGGCTATCTTTATGACTCTGATACCGGAGATACTGGGAGAAATAACCCAGATCTTCGGCGCGGGCGCCGTCGCGATGCTGTCATCCGCTCGGGAAGTGGTGTTCGGGTTATTGATTGTCGGGTTTCTGGTGTTCGAGCCGAGAGGACTGGCCCAGATCTGGAAACGAATAAAAAGGGTTTACGAAATCTGGCCGTTCCGCACTTGACGGAACGGCAACAACAGGGAGGACGCCGTGACTGATATATCGTTGAGCCAAAGGATTCTTCGAATTTCGCGCCGCGCTGCGCTTGGCTGTGCACTTGCCGCAACACTCGGTTTTGCCGCCAGCGTCAGCACCGGAGCCGCTCACGCAGACGATGAAATCGTCTGGGGTGCATCAATGCCCTTGACCGGGCCGTTCGCCAAAGCCGGGGTGCTTGGGGAAAAAGGCCTGCGGGCGTTTATCGGCTATACCAACGCCACCGGTGGCATTAACGGCCGGCAGATCAAATTGATCGCAGAAGATAGCGGCTACGTGCCTGACAAGGCCCTCGCCATCTTCAAACAGGTGATGGCATCCGACGAAAAAGCTGTCGTCTTCTACGGCGACAGCACGGGTTTTTCCAAACTCGTCGCGCCAGAACTCAACGATCGCTACAAAATATTGGTCGGCGGCACCTCATTCGCGACCGACCTGACCGACGAGGCGGCACATCCGTTCCAGTTCATGCCAGGTCCGTCCTATGCCGATCAGATTGGTATTCTGCTCAAGTACATTTCAGATAATGCCGGCGGCAAAACGCCTCGGGTCGCCCTGTTTTATTCCAATACGGAATTTGGCCGGGATCCGATTGCGTCCGCCAGAGCGACCGCTGCAAAACTCGGAATCGAGATTGTTGAAGAGATCGAGACCAAACCCGCCGGTGTTGATGTGGCACCTGAGGTCATTAAGCTGCGTCGCGCAAAACCTGATTACGTGATCTTCCACGGGTTTGTGACCAGCGTCTGGCCCGAGGTGATGAAACAGTCGCTGCAGTCCGGCGTGAAAGCCATGTTCATGGGTACCTTCTGGGCCATGGAACCGGCAATCATCAAAAAAATGGGCCCGCTGGCCGATCATTACATGGGCGTCTTCCCCTATCGCTACTATTGGGACCAAGCAGAGTCGTCGACCCTGCAGACCATGGCGGCTGTCACCAAAGCGCCATACCTCCCGACATACTTTGTGCAGACCTGGTTCTCGGGAATGATTTTCGCCGAAACCATCAAGCGCACCCTTGATGCCGGCAAACCACTAACCGGCGAAAACCTGAAAGCCGCCTTCAACAGCCTGCAAAACTGGGATACAGGCGGATTGATCGGCGTGCCCGTGTCGGTGCGAAACAACTCCATTCCGGTTGGTCGTATCTACAAAGGCAACTCGGCAACCGGAAGTCTGGATGCCGTTTCCGACTGGATCGTTCTCGAGTAGTCGGGGGACCGGGAATAGAGCAAGAGAAGGGGCTGCGCGGCGTTGGCGACCGTACTCGAGGTCAACAACATCGAGGTAGTGTATCAGCACACGGTTCAGGTGCTGCGCGGCCTCTCCCTCTCTGTACCTGAGGGCGCGGTGGTCGCCCTGCTGGGTGCCAATGGCGCCGGCAAGACCACCACATTGAAAGCCGTCTCCGGCCTGCTGCCATTTGAAAACGGCGCAGTGGCCTCCGGCAACATCACTTTTTTTGGTGACGACATCGCGCGATCGGCACCGCACGACCTTGTGCGGCGTGGGTTGTTTCACGTCATGGAAGGGCGCCGGGTATTCGAAGACCTGAGCGTCGAGGAAAACCTGTTGGCCGCAACCTATGCCTCCAGCAACCGCCAAACGGCAAAGGCCTACGACGAGGTATATGGATATTTCCCGCGACTGGCCGAGCGGCGCCGGCAGAAGGCAGGCTACCTTTCGGGAGGAGAGCAGCAAATGCTGGCTATCGGTCGGGCGCTGGTCGCTGAACCCAAAGTCATGCTGCTCGATGAGCCGTCGCTTGGGCTGGCACCACTGCTGGTGCAGGAAATTTTTGACGTGATCACCCGCATCAACCGCGACCGGGGTGTCGCAATACTATTGGTCGAGCAAAATGCGACGCTGGCGCTTGAAGTCGCCAGCTACGGCTATATCGTCGAAAATGGGCGGGTGGTCATTGACGGGCCGGTGGAAACACTGAAAGCCGACCGGGACGTTCGCGAATTTTATCTGGGACTTGGCAGCCATGGCAGCGCGCGAAGTTTTCGCGACGTCAAACATTACCGGCGCCGCAAGCGCTGGCTTTCGTAGTGCCGCCATGACGGCACTGCCCCCCACGATACCGCCTATCGCCGAAACGCCGTTGACCGCGTTGCTGCAATGGCGCGCACAACACCAGGGCAGCGCCATCGCGTTGCGCCAGAAGGATCACGGCATCTGGAAGCCGGTGACCTGGGCAGGCTATCTGGACGCCGCCGAAACAATTGCACACGGGCTTGCTGCACTTGATATCGGGGTTGGCGCGCATGTCGCGGTCCTGTCGGAAAACCGCAAGGAATGGGTTTTTGCCCAGATGGGGATCGGTCTGGCACGGGCCGTTTGCGTCGGTACATATCCCACCAGCCCGGCGGATGAAGTCGCGCATGTGCTGGAGCATTCGCAATGTGTCGCGGTCATTTGTGAAGACCAGGAACAGGCCGACAAACTGCTGGAACTCAAGGATCAGCTCGCCAGCGTGCGGCAAGTGATCGTGATCGACATGAAAGGCATGCGGACTTACGACGATCCGTGGCTGATGAGCTTTGATGCGCTAATGGCCGAAGGTGCCCGCCATCGCAAAACTGCGCCCAACATGATCAGGGATAATCTGGCGCAACAGGATATCGATGATGTGGCGCTGATGGTCTACACATCAGGCTCTACCGGCAAGCCCAAAGGGGCGATGCTCACGTGGCGCAACATTTCGGTCGCTGCCGCCAGCGCCATCGATGCCAATCACTTTACCGGCTCCGACAGCTGCGTGTCCTATCTGCCACTGTGTCACGTTGCCGAACAGTTGATCACCGTCACCACGGGCATCGGCGCCGGCATCCAGGTGAATTTCGGAGAATCCCTGCGCACTATTCAGAGCGATTTGCGCGAAATTGCGCCGACGACTTTTCTGGCCGTCCCGCGTATTTGGGAAAAAATGCACTCGACGGTACGGGTCAAGCTGGAGGAAGCCGGCGGCATTCGGCGTTGGCTATTCAATCGCGCCTACGCGACCTGTGAACCGTTTTGCGAGGTCGCCCATAAGGACTGGTCACTTGGCCAACGGCTGAAGTTTCTGGTCAGTTACTGGCTCGTTTTCCGCGCGCTGCAAAACCAGCTCGGCCTCAGGCGGGCCCGTATCATGCTGTCCGGCGCGGCGCCAATCTCGCCAGAGTTGCTTAAATTTTTTCGTGCCATTGGGCTGCACGTACGCGAGGCCTTCGGCATGACCGAGACGGCGGCGCTGGGATTCATGCAAGACGCCAACCATTATATTTCCGGCACAGTCGGGTTTCCGTTGGCAATGGTCGAAGCCAAAGTGGCCGCAGATGGCGAATTACTGATGCGTGGGCCGATGGTGTTCAAGGGGTACTACCGGGACGTCGCCGCCACCGCCGACACCCTGCGGGATGGCTGGCTATATACAGGTGACCTGGCGGAAGAGATTGACGGGCAATTCCGGATCGTTGGTCGAAAGAAGGAAATTCTCATTACCGCCGGCGGCAAAAATCTATCGCCTGCCGAGATTGAGAATAACCTGAAGGTCAGCCCCTATATCAAGGAGGCGATCGTTTGTGGCGACGGCAAACCGTATCTGACCGCGCTGATCCAGATTGACTATGACAATGTGGCTAATTGGGCCGAGCGCAAAGGCCTTGGCTTTACCAATTTCAGAAACCTTGCCGAAAGCAATGAGGTGCGCGTTCTCGTTGACACCGAAGTGGCCATGGCAAACGAGCGTGTTGCCCGGGTCGCCGGGGTAAAGCAGTTCGTGCTTCTTGCTAAAGAACTAGACCACGACGACGACGAAATGACCGCGACACAGAAGATCCGGCGCCACAATATTCACGAAAAATACGCGGACTTGATCGAGAGCCTCTATCAAATGGCACCGCAGCCTGCGGACGTGAACGGGTCTGAGACCTCAACCGCTCGCACCTGAGCTGCCGCGAGGCTTGACCTTTTGGTCAACTGGTTAACAATAACGATATTGTTCAGGGTTCAGTCCCGGACCCGCAGCGGACGCGGCAACCGAACGAACCAATGTGCTTGAAACATCGCCCTTGCGGGTGGTGCGTCATGGTGTAAACGAGCTCCGATCAAGGGGAAGCGGAGCAAACTCTGGGAGATGGCGGGCGTGTCTAATACCGAAACCCGGCCCGAGAAAATCTGGCCCTGGGAAAAATCGATGCCGGACGATGTTGACTGGCGCGAGCCCGTTGCCACGCGCGTGTTGCCCGATATTCTTGACGATGCAATCAGACAATATGCCGACCGACCGGCCATCGACTTTCTCGACCGCATCTATACCTATGCCGAACTTGGTGACCTGGTGCACAGAGCTGCCAAGGGACTACAGGCGCTAGGGGTGGCCAAGGGTACGCGGGTCGGCCTGATGCTGCCCAATTGCCCGGCTTATGTGGTCTTTTTCTGGGGGACCCTGGCCGCCGGTGGGACGGTGGTCAACATTAGTCCCCTGTATGCGCCGGATGAACTCGCGACCCAGATCGACGATTCAGAGACCGATATTCTGATCACCCTCGACCTCGATCTTTTGTTCTCGAAGGCCGAAAAAATGCTGGCGCGAACCCGGTTGAAAACACTGATCGTGGCGCCGCTGTCGGAGCAACTGCCAACATTAAAGGGCTTTCTGTTTCGCCTCTTCAAGCGAGGAGCGATTGCGAAAATTCCCGTCCACAGTTCAATCGTTCGCTGGCACGATGTGCTCAAAAATGATGGCCGCTACACGCGAGCTGACCATGCGCTTGAGGACGTCGCTCTGCTGCAATACACCGGCGGCACGACAGGCCTGCCAAAAGGCGCCATGCTGACCCATGCCAACCTCTCGGCAAATATGGAGCAAGGCTCACGCATATTCCCACAGACCCGACCAGGTGAAGAGGTCATGCTGGGAGTGCTGCCGTTGTTTCATGTTTTCGCGATGACGGTAATCATGAATTTTTCAATCCGCAACGGCGCAAAAATGGTGTTGCTGCCGCGATTCGAGCTCGATCAGATGCTCAAGACCATCGACAAAAAGAAACCAACTTTTTTTCCCGCCGTGCCGACGATCTATATCGCCGTCAACAATCACCCGGGCGTCAAATCCGGCAAATATGACCTATCATCCATCGGCTCGTGCCTGTCGGGCGGGGCCGCCCTGCCACTTGAGGTAAAGGAAACCTTTGAAGCGCTGACCGGCTGCACATTGGTTGAAGGCTATGGATTGAGTGAAACCTCGCCCATCGCCGCCTGCAATCCGTCTACCGGCGAGAGCCCTGCGGGCTCCCTCGGTCTGCCGGCGCCTGAGACAATTTTTGAAATCGTCGATGTCGACGACCCGATGAAGGTTCTGGCGCAAGGCGAGACCGGCGAAATCTGCATTTCCGGGCCGCAGGTCATGAAAGGATACTGGAACCGGCCTGAGGAGACCGCGACGGCACTCGCAGGCGGGCGGTTTCATACTGGAGACGTCGGCTACATTGATGAAGACGGTTATGTCTTTCTCATTGATCGGCTGAAGGAGGTCATTCTGGCCGGCGGGTATTCCGTCTACCCGCGCCATATTGAAGAGGCCATCTACAAGCACCCGGCAGTGCTGGAGGTGACGGTAATCGGAATTGACGACAAATACCTTCAGCAAACGGTCAAGGCATTCGTGAAACTCGCCCCCGGCGAGGCCCTAACCGCCGATGCTCTATCGAGTTTTCTGAAGGATAAATTATCGCCAATCGAACGCCCCAAAGAGATAGAATTTCGAGATGAGTTGCCAAAAACAGTCGTCGGCAAATTGTCGAAGAAAGAACTGATCGCCGAAGAAGCGGCGAAGCGCGCCGGGCCATAAAGGCAGGCCCAACCGGACCAGAGGATAAAAACTATGAAGCCAGTTGTAATTGCGGGCTATACCCGCTCTCCGTTTACCTTCGCCCACAAGGGTGCACTTGCGACCAAACGGCCGGATGATCTCGCTGCCGACGTGGTGCGCGGCCTCGTCGACCGTTCAGGTGTGGACCCAGCCCTCATAGAGGACCTGATCCTCGGCTGTGCATTTCCCGAAGGCGAACAGGGTTTCAATATGGCTCGGCTGGTCGGCCTGATGGCCGGGCTACCGGATACCGTGGCCGGAGTTACCGTAAATCGCTTCTGCGGCTCGTCCATGCAAGCCATTCACATGGCGGCGGGCGCCATTCAGCTCAACGCCGGCGA
Organism: Alphaproteobacteria bacterium; assembly: GCA_018668475.1. GTDB lineage: Bacteria > Pseudomonadota > Alphaproteobacteria > UBA828 > UBA828 > JABJCZ01. The sequence continues at coordinate 11,034 of JABJCZ010000001.1, forward strand.
GGCGTTCATTTGCGCCGGGGTCGAAAGCATGACCCGGGTGCCGCTCGGCGGCTTCAACCCGATGCCTAACCCGGAGCTCTTTGAGGCCAACGAGGGGGCCTATATGGGAATGGGTGAAACAGCGGAGAACCTGGCAGAGAAATACCAGATTCCCCGCGATGAGCAGGAAGCGCTTGCGGTCACCAGCCATGCCCGTGCCGCTGCCGCGCAGGATGCCGGAAAATTTTCTGACGAGATTGTCCCCATCGAAACCGACGGCGGCATGGTCACGGCAGACGGCTGCATCCGCCCCGGCACATCGGCTGACGTGCTCTCGACACTGGATCCGGCGTTTGATGCGGATGGCTCGGTAACGGCCGGCACCTCCTCGCCGCTGACTGACGGCGCTGCTGCCGTGCTGGTCTGCACCGAAGAATTCGCCAAATCCAACAGCCTGCAGCCTCTGGCGCTGCTCAAGAGCATTGCGGTGGCAGGCGTCCCGCCTGAGATCATGGGCATCGGCCCGGTTGCGGCCACCGAGAAAGCGCTCACCCGTGCTGGCCTCAAACTCGACGACATCGATGTGATTGAGCTCAACGAAGCCTTTGCTGTGCAGGCCCTGTCATGTTGTCGCGAGCTGACCATTGACCAGGCGCGCATGAATATCGATGGCGGCGCCCTGGCGCTCGGCCACCCGCTTGGCGCCACTGGCGCTCGGATTACCGGCAAGGCCGCGCAAATTCTCAAGCGGGAAGGCAAACGTTATGCACTCTCGACCCAGTGCATTGGCGGCGGCCAGGGTATTTCCACCATTCTAGAGGCGGCCTGATGTCCATCAAGACCGTTGCCGTTATTGGTGCCGGCCTGATGGGCAGCGGCATCGCCGCCCAGATCGCCAATGCCGGCCATACCGTTCATCTGCTCGATATCGTGCCGGACGGCGCAAAAAAACGAAATGCGCTGGCGGATGGCGCCGTTGAGAAAATGCTCAAGACCGACCCGGCGCCCTTCATGGTGAAGAGCAACGCCAAGCGTATTCAATGCGGCAATATTGAGGATCACCTCGACCGCCTCGGCGAGGCTGACTGGATCATCGAAGCGGTGATCGAGAAACTGGATATCAAGCAGGACATCTATCGCAAGATTGATTCGGTTCGCAAAGCCGGCTCAATCGTGTCGTCCAACACGTCGACGATCCGCGCGAAAGAATTACTGGACGGCATGCCGGAGAGCTTCCGTCAGGATTTTCTCATCACGCACTTCTTCAATCCACCACGTTACATGCGCCTGTTAGAAATCGTTGCGACCGACGAGACCCGCTCAAGTGCCAAGGATGCGGTTAGCACCTTCGCCGATATCTCGCTCGGCAAGGGTGTTGTGCCCTGCAAGGACACGCCGGGCTTTATCGCCAACCGGATCGGCACCTACTGGATTCAAAAAGCAGTTGTCGAAGCCCTGGCCGGCGGCGTCACCGTGGAGGAAGCTGATGCCGTACTCTCGCGCCCGGTGGGGATTCCAAAAACAGGCGTATTCGGCCTGATGGACCTGGTGGGCATCGACCTCATGCCGCTTGTCGGCAAGAGTCTCAACGACGCAGTGCCGAACAACGACGCATTCCGCGCAATCTACAGCGCGCCGGAACAGCTCACCGCCATGATTGCCGACGGCTATATCGGACGCAAAGGCAAGGGCGGCTTCTATCGTCTGAATTCCGATAGTGGCAAGCGCGTCAAAGAGGTCCGCGACCTCAGTACCGGCGCCTATGCGCCTGCCGCCCGACCGAAGCTCGCCAGCGTGTCGGCGGCGAAAAAGAACATGCGCAACCTCTTTGAGCATGACGATCACACCGGTGCTTATGCCGCCAAGGTGATGTGCAACACGCTGGCCTATTCGGCTGCACTGGTGCCCGAGATTGCCGATTCGATCAATGACGTCGATGAGGCCATGCGCCTCGGATATGCCTGGAAGCAAGGACCTTTCCAGATGATCGACGCGGTGGGCGCTGACTGGCTGGCAGCCTGGCTGACGAAGGCTGGTGAACCTGTGCCGGCACTGCTCTCACTTGCCGCAGAAAAAGGTGGTTTCTATCGGATAGCGGACGGCCAGCTTGAATATCTTGATGTATCGGGCGACTACCGCGCTGTGCCACGCGCCGACGGCGTGTTGCTCCTGGCCGACATCAAGCGGGCATCCAAGCCCGTTCGGCGCAACGGTTCGGCAAGCCTGTGGGATGTCGGCGACGGCGTGTTGTGCCTGGAATTCCACACCAAGATGAATGCGCTCGATACCGATATTCTCGGCTTGCTCGGCTGGGCGACCGAGGCCATCCCCAGGGAGGGCTACAAGGCGCTGGTCATTCATAATGAAGGCAGCAATTTTTCGGTTGGTGTGAACCTCGGCCTGGCCCTGTTTGTTGTAAACGTCGCCGCCTGGCAAATGGTCGAAGACCTTGTGCGTCAGGGACAGGACACATTCAAGGGTATCAAGTTCGCCCCCTTTCCCGTTGTCGGTGCGCCATCCGGAATGGCGCTTGGCGGGGGCTGCGAAATTCTACTGCATTGTGATGCCGTACAAGCGCACGCAGAAACCTACTCCGGCCTGGTCGAGGTTGGTGTCGGGCTGATCCCGGGTTGGGGCGGGTGCAAGGAAATGCTGCTCCGCGCAACCGGTGCCAAAAGCGGTTTTGGCGGTGCC